>CALLCD010000079.1 GCA_938049795.1 uncultured Hyphomonadaceae bacterium
CCAATCTCGGCGCGGTCATCCTCGCCGCCGGAGATCTCGACAGCGGTCTGGCCCGCGAATGGCTCGGCCCACCCGAAGACTTGGCCACCTCCGTCACCTTCCTGACCTCGCGCAATGACCGCGCCGTCGCCTTTTCCGGCATTCTGCGCAACCTGTTCATGCGCGACGAACGCCGGCGAAAAACCCGGATCGGCTTCTTCCAACCCGCCCGCGGTCCGGTCATTTTCCCCGGCGTCCGCGTCTTCGACATCACCTTCCTCAAAGACCGGTTCTGGGAACGCTTCGCCTCGACCAACCATTCGACCTATGCCGAAGATACCTTCTCGCTCCACTATATCAGCCAGCTCCTCGACAATCCCGCCGCCGACCCCGCAGCCCTCGCCCGCGCCGAAGACCCGCTCTACACCTGCACCCCCACCGATCCGCCCCGAACGCTTCTTTATTGGGCCTTCGGCGCAAGAAAAGACCGCCGCGCCTGCAGCCGCCCCTACGCCCTGTCCCCCCTGATCCCGCAAGAACCCACCCAAACCGTCGCCACCACCACGTCCCCGTAGCTCAGCCGGATAGAGCGCCGGATTCCTAATCCGGAGGCCACAGGTTCAAATCCTGTCGGGGACGCCAGATTTGCGGACCGCTATCTTATTGTTTTTGATAGACATTGTTCCCCGAAATAAAGGTGGCGCGGACACGCATATCCCTGATTTCGGGTTGGACGGGCGTTTTGATGGTCGCGTCGAGAATGACAAAATCTGCCCATTTGCCGACCGTGATCGAGCCAAGTTCCTCGCCCCATCCGGCAGCATTCGCGCCGGCTTGAGTGTATCCATAAAGCGCATCCTCAAAACTCAGCGCATTTTCCGGATGCCAGATATCATCGCTCCGCTCGAGGGCGCTTTGCCGGAAAACCGCCGCCCAGATTTGCGTCAGGGGCGCAAGCGGCGCGGTGGGCCAATCGGACCCTAAAACAAGATCGGCGCCTGTGTTTTGCAACGCCCCGTAAGGATAGGCAAACCCCTCGCGGGCAGCGCCAATCCGGTCGGTCAGATAATTGTCAAATGTGGTAACCGCATGATGCGGATTGACGGACGCAACCACATTTTCAGCGGCAAACCGGCCAAGATCGTCAGGATGCAAAATCTCGATATGCTCGATCCGGTTTGGCAGGGCAGGCTTGGCGCCACCATGATCGAAAATGTCGAGCGCCCGCCGCACAGCCCCGTCGCCGATTGCATGGATTGCCACAGGAAACCCGGCCGCGTTCGCCGTCCGTACATGAGCGCTGGCATGGTCCTGCGTCATGAGCGGCAATCCGGTTTCATGAGGCCGATCGGAATACGGCTCGAGCAGAACCGCCGTATGGCTCGACAAGACCCCGTCAATCAACAGTTTCACATATCCAGGCACCAGCATCGGTCCGTCCTGTGTGGCGGGCTCAATCGCGGCAGATCCGGACTTTATCCTGCGCAGCTCGGCATAAACCGCCTCATCCGGCGCGGTATTGCCCAGCCCGTGAAACCCGTACCAGATACGAAGCGTCAACCTGTCATCGGCAAGCAGCGTTTCATAATCTGAAAACGGGCCAATCCCGGCCATATCGTGCGCCGATGTTATCCCGAGGCTGTTTGCAAAGGCGATGGTTTCGGCAAGCGTGTCGATCCGCGCGTCCGCATCGAGCGCCGTTGCTTCGATGAAAGCCTCGGAGTCCCGGACGAGATTTTGCGCTGTCTCCAGCAAAATGCCGCTGGGCTCGCCGGTCTCCGGATCAAGCACAAGGGCTCCGCCCGTCGGCGCAAGGGTTGTGGATGTAATGCCCGCAAGTTCGAGCGCGCGGGAATTGACCCATGCTGAATGCGCATCCACATCGGCAAGGAAGACGGGGTGATCAGGCACCACCGCATCAAGCTCTTCCTTTGTCGGTAAGTCCCCACCCACCAGCGAATGATCCCAGCGTCCCCCGAGAATCCAGGCACCCGCCGGCAGCGTGTCCGCTTTGGCCGCTATCAGGTTCAACCAAGCCTGCTTGTCCGTGTTGCCGTAAAGATCAACCCCGCGCACAAGTGGCAATCCGAAGCTTAAATGGCTATGTCCATCGGTCAGGCCGGGCAAAACAGTCGCGCCCTGCGCATCAATGATCCGGGTTTCCGCACCCGCTAGCACGCCGATGTCCTCATCTTCGCCAATGGCCAGAAACCTCCCATCCCTGACGGCAAAAGCGCTCGCATGCGGCACGTCCGGATCGACTGTGCGCACATCACCATTGATCACGATGAGGCTCGCCGCCGCCATATCCGGCTTCGTATCATGATCACTTCGCGCGGGCTCAGGGGCCGAGCAAGCAGCAGCCAAAAGAACAATGAGTGAAAACCCGGACACCACAAATCTCCGACGCCACACGCCGCCAGTCTCGTCAAAATAGGCCATCACTGGTCTCCCTCCGCTCACCGCTCGCACTTTGAGGAGCCTACGATGCGTCATTGCCAAAGCGCGATCAAGCCACTGCCAGCGTACCCACCTTCCGCCCAAGCAAAAAACGCTTGAATCCCGCATCCGTTTGCCGCAAATGCGAGAGGACTTTCAGCCAGACAGGGGAGCGCGCGTCGCATGGATCGTGTTTTAATTATCGGAGCGGGCGCCGCAGGCTCGGTCGTCGCGCAAAAGTGCGCAATGGATCGGGACACGTTCAAACACATCACGCTCGCCTCGCGCCGCTTGTCCTCCTGCGAAAAAGTCGCTGCCCTCTGCCAGACCCCCATCGAGATCGCGCAAGTGGACGCCGATGATGTCGCCGCCACCGTCGCCCTGATCAAGAAGGTCAAGCCGGACCTCTTGATCAATATGGCGCTGCCCTATCAAGACTTGCCGATCATGGACGCCTGCCTTGAGGCGGGCACGAACTATATGGACACGGCCAATTACGAACCGCGCGAGGAAGCCAAGTTCGAATATAGCTGGCAATGGGCCTATCACGACCGGTTCGTAGACAAAGGCATCACCGCCATTCTCGGCTGCGGCTTTGATCCGGGCGTCACCAACATCTATTGCGCCTATGCCCAAGAACACCTCTTCGACGAGATCCACTATATCGACATCGTAGACTGCAATGCGGGCGATCATGGCAAAGCGTTCGCGACCAATTTCAACCCCGAAATCAATTTGCGCGAAGTCACTCAGCGCGGAAAATACTGGAAAGAAGGGGAGTGGATCGAGACCGACCCGCTCGCCATCAAGGCGATGATCGACTACCCCGAAGTCGGCCCGCGCGCCTCTTATCTGCTCTACCACGAAGAAGAAGAAAGCCTTGTCAAAAACATCCGTGGACTGAAACAAATTCGCTTCTGGATGACCTTTGGCGAGGAGTATATCAAACACCTCGACGTGCTCACCAATGTCGGCATGACGCGGATTGACCCTGTCATGCACAAGGGCGTTGAGATCATCCCGATGGAGTTCCTCAAAACGCTGCTGCCAGAGCCCTCAAGCCTCGCTGATGATTATACCGGCAAGACCTCCATCGGCTGCATCTTCCGTGGTCTGAAAGACGGCAAGCCGCTCGCCAAGATGATCTACAATTCCACCGACCACGCCGAAACCTTCAAAGAGGTCAGCGCGCAAGCCGTCTCCTACACAACTGGCGTCCCGCCCGTCTCCGGCGCAAAAATGTTCTTCACGGGCGAATGGTCCGGCAAGGGCGTGTTCAACGTTGAACAATTCCCCGCAAAACCTTTCCTGGAAGACGTCGCCAAACGCGGCCTGCCATGGTATGTGCTGGATGTTGCCGACGGTGAGCATGCAGAACTTTTCGGAGTGGAGACCTAGTTGGAGCAGCTCCGAACCCCCACCTTCCTGCTCGACGCCGCCCGCTTGCGTGCAAACCTCGAAATCGCCGCCCGCATCCGCCGCGAAGCAAGCTGCAAAATCCTGCTCGCCACCAAAGCCTTCGCCTTGCCCGCCGTCTTCCCGCTCATGCGCGATTATCTCGACGGCACCACGGCGAGCGGCGAACACGAAGCCCGTCTCGGCGCAGAAGAGTTCGGCAAAGAGGTCCACGTCTATTCCCCCGCCTACACCGAAACCGAAGTCCGTAGCCTGACAAAACACGCCCGGCACATCTATTTCAACAGCGCCGAACAGCTCGCCCGCTTCGGTCACATCGCCCGCGCTGCAGATTGCAAAATCGGACTGCGCATAAACCCCGGCTTCTCCAACGCCACGCTCGGCGGCGCGCTTTATGATCCGTGTGCGCCCGGGTCCCGCTTTGGAGAAGTGCCCGCAAAACTCCACCAGATTGACTGGACGCAAATAGACATCCTCCACGTCCACGCGCTGTGTGAAAGCATGGCCGACGGCTCGGTCGGGCTGATCCATCATGTCGCCGAAAATTTCGCGCCCTACCTCGAAAAAGTCAGCGCCGTAAACTTCGGTGGCGGTCACTTCCTGGGCAAACCGGGCTATGATGTTGACGCGCTCATCAAAGCCATCACCGCCTTCAAAACCCGCTTCAAGACGGACGTAATCCTCGAGCCGGGCGCAGGCCTTGTCGTCAATACGGGCGAGCTCCATGCAACCGTCCTTGCCCTGCACGAAAACGAAATCCCGCTCGCCATCCTCGACGCCAGCGCCTCGACCCATATGCCAGACATTCTCGAAGCCCCCTACAGGCCAGAGATCCAAGGCGCAGGCCAGCCAGACGAGTTCGCCCACACCTACACGCTCGGCGGCAAAACCTGCATGACCGGCGACGTGCTCGGCACCTACAGTTTCCCCAAGCTACTAGAGATCGGCCAGCGCCTGATCTTCACCGACCAGATGCACTACAGCTTCGTCAAAACCAACACCTTCAACGGCACCCCACTCGCGGGGCTCGCCCTACGCGACGAAGCCGGCCAAGTGCAAATGCTCACCGATTTCAGCTATGATGACTTCCGCGCAAGGCTCGGACGAGGCGCATAGGAACGGCCCGCTCACCCCCGCCATAGACCCCAACTTTCGTTAGGGACACGGGACAAGTATCGTGTCCAGCTTTCCAACACAGACCGTTTCCCCAGCGCACGCTGGGGCCTATGGCAATCATCAAATCTCAGCGTAAAGAAACTCCCCTAAACGCTCTCATTAATCCATTCCGTAATCCGCTGCTTGGACATCGCACCCAGATGCGTGGCGGTGACTTTGCCGTCCTTGAACATCATCAGCGTCGGCAGGCCGCGCACGCCATATTTCGAGCCAGCCATCGGGTGATCCTCGACATTGATCTTCACAACTTTGACCTTACCGGACATTTCGTCAGAGACCGCTTCAAGATGCGGCGCCATCTGCTTACACGGGCCACACCATTCAGCCCAGAAATCGACCACAACAGGCATATCGCTCTGGATGGTCGCGTCAAATTCGTCATCGGTGATGTTTAGAGCAGACATGCTGGTCTCCTTTTTCGGGTTTCGAAGGTAAAATAGGTCGGATTCTCAAGAATTCAAACAGCTACACTGGTTTGTGATAGTGCCTTTTCTAACAGGTCCGCCGGCAGCGGCATCAATTTCGGCCCGTCCGTCCACACCAGCGCCGCCCGCACAACCCGCTCCGGATAAGCCTCGGCCAGCACGGCGCAATAGGCCGCCATCTGTAACAAATACGACGCGCCCACCTTGTCGGCGGACTTTGGCGGCGGCCGGTCCGTTTTGAAATCGACAATCAACACATCGCTCGGCGTAACGATCAGCCGGTCAACGCGGCCATTGATGATCATCCCCTCGGGCAGGGCGGGCGCGGTGCCAATCACCGGCGCTTCGGGCCGCCCGCCTTCGGCAAACACCGCGTCAAATTGCGGATCGGTCAGCACACCCATCGCCGCCGACAGCATTTCTTCGCGCTCAGGCGCTTTAAGCTGCCGGTCGCGCTCCAAAAAGGCACGCCCCGCCGCCTCGCGCTCCTGCGCCGCAAGTGCAGGCAGACGCTCCAGCAGCGCATGGATCAGCCGCCCGCGTTTCAGCCGCGCCGCCCGCTTGTCTCCCATCGGCGGCAAAACCGGCGCATCATCGGCCATCAAAGAGGTCGGCGCGAGCAGGCGCGCAGGCGCAGCGTCTTGCGGGGCAGGGCGGTCAAGCCAAGCCGGCAGATCAGGCGAGGGCGGCGCAGCAGCGTCCGCGTCCGCTGCACATGGAGGCAACGCACCAAACCGCCAAACCCCGTGCGTGCCACTGTCTCCCTCAGGTTGCTCCGTCGCCAGCGTTTCCATCGCCTCGGCACACAGAGCATACCAGCTCCCCGATGCAAATCCGCTCTTGGGCGGCTTGTCCGGCGCAGGCCGCTGTCCATGCCATGCTCCGCAAATAATCAGCCGGTCCTGCGCGCGGGTCAGCGCCACATAAAGGAGCCGCCGTCGCTCCCGCTCCTCACGTTTCTTGGCATCCTCGCGTGCGCGTGCCGTAGCGGCGACATCATCTCCTGCTTTCGAGAGCCACACCGGCGCGCCATCTATCGCGGTGACGGATTTGCTGCCGCCTTTGGCCCCGCGCGTCGTGTCCGGCAAGATCACCACCGGCGCTTGCAGACCTTTCGCGCCATGCACCGTCATCACACGGACTTCTCCATTGGGCGCGGCCAGATCGCGTTTGATCTGGCTCTGATCGCCTTCCATACTGGCAACAAATCCCTGCAACGAAGTTGCCCCTTTCGCATCAAACGCCATCGCGCGGCCAAGCAAGGCCTGCACCGGATCACGCATAGGCGGCCCAAGACGGCTCGCCAGCAGCTCCCACCCGCTCGGCCCATAAACGCTCGGCTCTTCCAGCAGAAGCGACAAAAACTCGTAAGCGGGCAAATCACGCCGCCCCAGCAATGTCTCAAGAAACCGCCGCACTATGACATGTTCCGCCACGCCCGAGGATTGCAGCCTTTGCCACAGCGTCTCTTTCCCGCGCTTATGGGCAAGCGCAAACAAATGCACATCATCATCAACGAGGTTCGCAAACGGCCCGCGCAAAATCTCCGCCAGCGTCAAATCATCTTCGGGCAACAGCACAAACCGGATCAGGTTCAAACAATCCTGCACACCAATATGATCGGCCAGCACCAGCCGGTCCGCCCCCGCCACCGGCACCTTTTTGTCTTTTAACGCATCAATCAGCGCATCAAACAGCCCGCCGGTGCGCTTATCGACAAGGATCAGCACATCCCCCGCCTGCATCGGTCGATACGCCCAGCGCCGGTCCGCATCCTCCGCCCACACCATATCGCGCCGGTCAATCATCTCGCGGATCTGCCCGGCGACCTCCCGCGCAAGCCGGTTTTTCGGACTGTCCGCCGGTTCGGTGTCGCGCGGCGCTTCGGCCGGTATCGCCTCATCCTGCGCTTCGGGCACCTCAATCGGCCAAAGCTCGACACAGCCGGGCTGATTGGCGCGGCGGGCGGTGTGCTTGGTCAAATTCGCCTCGGCAACAGGCTGGGCAATATAGGGATGCCCGTCCACATCCCCGCACTCGGAGACCTGATCGACAAATTGCAAAATCTCGGGCGACGACCGGAACGACATGGTCATCTCCGGCAGTTCCGCCACCCCGAAACTTGCCCGCGCGCGCGCCTCGAACGCACGCCGCTCCTCGAGAAATTTCTGGGGGTCCGCGCCTTGGAACGAATAGATCGACTGCTTCTCGTCCCCCACCACAAACAAAGTGCGCGGGTCCTGCGCGCGCTCGGTGCCAAGCCCCGCAAAAAACTCCTCGGTCAACGCATTCAGCAGCCCCCACTGATCAGGGCTCGTATCCTGCGCCTCGTCGAGCAGAACATGGGTCAGCCCGCCATCGAGCTTGTAAAGCACCCAATTGGCCGCCTCCCGCTTGGTCAGCAAATTATGCGTCAGCGCAATCAAATCATCAAAATCAAGCGCCGCATGATCACGCTTGGCTTTCTGGTATCGCGTCAGGATCGGCAAGCTCAAATGCACCAGCGCCCGCGACCGCGCATAAAGCCGCGCCGCTTTCATGTTCGCGTCCAGCATCCGCACACGCACCACTTCCGACCCTTCCGGGATCTCGCCCGTCTGGAACAGCTCCGCCGCCTCGGCATGAGCGAGCACCGGCTTGGTCACCACCGCTTTTCGCTCGCCCCCGCCCTTGGTAAAAAACAGCTCGCGATAAAGCGCCCATTTCTCCGCCGCGCCCTTGGTCTCAAAAACCAGCCGCAGCGTATCCGCCACCCTCATCGAGCCGGTCTTGCCATCCGCTTCCAATATCTCGACCACTTTACCAAGCGCCGAAAGCGGCAGCACAGCCATCGCCTCCGCAATCAGCGTGTCCTCATCTTCCTCCGGCGCGCCCAAAGCAGCCCTCAGCACGCGGTCCATCTCCATCCGGTCATGCCCGCAGCGCTCCGCAAAATCGAGCAGCGCCCGCCCGTGCCCCCGCGCCGCCGCCATCCCGCTATCAATGCCAGACCCGCCGCCCGCCAGCGCCACCGCGTCCAGCACATCCCGCCGTTCCGCTGCCGCCTCGGTCAAGCCTTCTCTCAGCGCGGCGTCCCAAAATTCATCCGCATCCGGTTCATCAATCTCATTAAACCCCGGCGCAACATCCGCCTCGAGCGGAAACCGCCGGAGAATGCGCGAGCAGAACGCATGAATAGTCTCGATCCGCAATCCGCCGGGCGTCTCCAGCGCTTTCGCAAACAGCGCCCGCGCGTTGCGCAATTCCTCATCTGTATAGCTCGCCGCCTCCCGCGCTTCGAGCGCTGCGAGCTTCGTCTTCAGCACCGGCTCTTCCAGGATCGACCAGGTTCCAAGCTGCGCAAACAGCCGCTCGAGCATCTCGTTCGCCGCCGCCTTGGTGTATGTCACACACAGGATAGAGTCTGGCGCCGCCCCCTTGAGCAGCAATCGCGCCACCCGATCAATCAGCACTTTCGTCTTGCCCGACCCTGCATTCGCCGACACCCAGGC
>CALLCD010000080.1 GCA_938049795.1 uncultured Hyphomonadaceae bacterium
CGTTCGGCAAAGCCCGGCCAGTAATTTTCCCGCATATCTTTCATGACCTGTTCGCGCGTGTCGCCGATCACTTCGGCAAAAACACGGGCCGAGCGCACCCTGTCGCGGCGCTGGATACGGTTGATGCCCGGAGCAAATGACAGCTCGGCGATCTGGGCGAGGGGAAGCTCGCGGCCATCTGTCGTCCGGATGCGTAAGTTTTTCAGACTGTCGAGATTTTGCCGGTCGGCTTTGCTCAGCCGGACCATGACACGGGCATCCTCGCCATCGCGTGCGAGCCGTTGGGCCTCCTCACCAAAATAGGCTTGCCGGACCTGATTGCTGACCTCGCCGAGCGTAATGCCCAGCGCCTCAGAGCCCGGGCGAAGTTCGATCCTGATTTCCTCGGCCGCAGCAGACAGATTGTCTCCGACATCGAACAAAGTGTCATATTTGGCCAATTGCGTGCGCACATCGGCCGTGGCCACTTGCAGGACGGACAAATCAGGATGGTTCAGGGCGAACGAAATGCGGGTATCATTGTCGTTGAAAGTAAAGTTGAAATTGATGTCTTCGGCGTCGGGAATGGTCCCCACGGCGTCGCGCATGGCCTCTGCAGCCTCCTTCGTTGAGGCACCTTCTGGACGTTCTTCTGGCGGGACGAGCGCGATCCAGGCCCGAACGCGGCGGTCAGAAGCGACGAGGGTCCGGCCTTGCACAAAGCCGTCTTCGATGCCCGGATAGCGCTTATCGAGCTCTCCGCCAGCCTCTATTACGCCTTGCTCAAGCTGGTCGCGCACTTGCTCGGTGCGGGTAAACGGTGTGCCTTCGGGCAGTTCGATTGTGACCTGCACAAGATCACTCTCAATCTCGGGGAAGAACCGCATCGGCACATAGCCCAGACTGGTCAGCTGGATAGCGAGCGCAAACAGGACGACGAAAAAGGTCACCGTGGC
The DNA here is from genome assembly GCA_938049795.1 of uncultured Hyphomonadaceae bacterium. GTDB lineage: Bacteria > Pseudomonadota > Alphaproteobacteria > Caulobacterales > Hyphomonadaceae > CALLCD01. The sequence continues at coordinate 936 of CALLCD010000080.1, forward strand.
GTAGCGGCCCCGGATCGCAAGTTCCAGCACGGGCTTGTAGAGGTGATTGGCAAACCAGATCAGACTGTCGGCAATCCGTCTTTGGAATTTGGTAAAGGCGCCAAAGATCCCGTCATAGTGCTGGGGTTTCATATGCGAGAGGTGCGCTGGCAGGATCAACAGCGACTCGATCAACGAGAAGAGCAGGGCGGCGATCACCACAAAGCTGATCTGTTCAGTGAAAGACCGCGTTGGCCCCGTAATCAGCGCCCAGGGCAGGAAGGCAATGATCGTCGTCAGAACGCCGAAAATGACCGGCTTCATCACCGCATGCGTGCCGACTGTCGCCGCCTTGAGCCCCGTATGGCGTCCGCTCTCGACCTCTTTGTGAATGTTCTCGCCGACAACAATGGCGTCGTCCACAACCACGCCAATGACCAAAAGGACAGCAAAAAGCGACAGGAAGTTGAACGAGACCCCGAAGAAAGGCAGCAAAAATGTCCCGCCTGCAAAAGCGGTGATGATGCCCATCGTAACCCAGAACGCCACAATCGGGCGCAGGAACAGAATGAGGATAATCAGAACAAGACAAGCGCCGATGAGCGCCGAACTTGTGATCGTGTTCATCCGGTCGTCAAAAGCTTCTGAATCGTCGAACAAGACGTCCAGACTGATGCCCGGCGGCAGCGTGTCGGCACTCTTCTCGATATAGTCGCGGAACCCGTCAGTATATTTTACAATGTCCATATTCGAGGGCGGATTGACCATAATAAAGGCACTGCGTTCGCCATTATAGGTCGCCGCCAGATCGCCATCGACAAAGCCGTCCACAACCGTCGCCACATCTGCAACACGAATGATCCCGCCATCAATGGTCTGCGAGATGACGATATTGCCGAACTCGAGCGCCGTATCGGCCTGCTGACGCGTCTGGATGCCAACCGTGCCAACATCGGTGCGGACCTGACCCCCAGACGAATTGATCGAGGACCGGCGAATGGCGGTCGCAATATCGGAGAAGGTCAGCCCATAGCGCCGAAGGCTCTCTTCGGTCACTTCAATCGAGACTTCCTCGCCGAGAATAGCGTCCACTTCCGCAAGCTGCCCGCCGGGCATGCCGGCAATATCGTCGCGCACCTGCTCGGCGGCGCGTTTCAAAGTGCGGGCATCAACATCGCCATGAACGGTGATGGCAAAATAGGGCTGGCGCGCTTCCCAACGCTGGACTTGTGGCTGGAAGGCGGCTTGCGGCAGATTGTTGATCTGGGCAACGCGGCGTTCAACTTCATCGACCAGACGGTCCATGTCGATGTCGGTTTCGCCTTCAATATTGATGCTGCCGACGCCTTCACGCGCGCTGCTTGTAATCCGCTTGATGCCGTCAATGTCGGCAATCGCCTCTTCAACGCGGCTGACAAGCTGGTCTTCAATGTCCTCAGGCGAGGCCCCCTGCCACGCAATCGAGACCGACGCGCCATTGACTTCGACGGTTGGGAAAAGTTCCCGCTCCATCATATTGAAACTGATCGTACCGCCAACCAGCGCAACAAACATAAGTAGGTTCGCCGCCACCGCATTGGCTGCAAACCAGGAGACGATGCCTCTCATTCCGACGCGCCTCCGCCTGTCGCGCCGCCTCCGCCAGAGGCCACCGTCGCCGCGCCATCGCTTTGCTTGTCGTCCTTGGGCTCGAGAATTGTGCCGTCCGGCAAGCGCTCGCGAATACGCAGCCGCATACCATCCGCCGCCGCAGAAATCGGCGAGGTGATGGCGAGCGTTCCCGAGGGAAGATCGTCTGCGATGTAAGCGCCGCTCTGATCGCTGAACAGGACCGTGACCTTGCGAATGCTCAGGCCCGTACCGTCTTCATTGGCAAGATACAGCTCGTCATTGCCGCGAAGGGCCGCGCGCGGTGCCCAGGTCGCGTTTTCGATTTTTTCGCCAACAATCGACGCGGTGACAAAAAGCCCCGGCGCCATTGGGGCATCTCCTGACGCCCCGGCGCCATAGGGATCCTCGACCACGCCAAACACATTGATCAGCCGCGACTGCGCGTTCAGCGCCGCCGATGTCCGCGTCACCCGCCCAGACCAGCTGCGCTCTTTGCCGCCAACTGTGGCTGTAAACGTAACCTGCGGCCCGGGCTCTTCGCGTGTTTCCGAGTAGGCAAGCGGCAGCCCCAACTGGCCCATCTGTGCGTCCGTCAGCGGCAAAGCCACTTCAACAACTTCGGTTGAGAAGATCCGTCCAAGCGATTGGCCGGGCGCAACGAACTGGCCGAAATCGACGGTTTTCTCGCGCACGCGGCCATCAAATGGCGACCGGATCGCGGCCCGCTCGAGCGCCAGATTGGCTTCGCTAAGCTGGGCATAGGCCGAATCGAGCGCGGCCTGCGCCTGAGCCAATTGCGGCTCGCGGCGGGCCAGTGGGCTGGTATCGGACAGGCCAAGATCTTCAATATCGCGCAAGGCGAGCTCGGCCTCGGCCTTCTCGCGCGCCAGACTCTGCATCGCCGACGCCACGCCCGATTTCGCCCGCACCACGGCCAACTCGTAATCGGCCGGATCAATCCGCGCAATAATCTGGCCTCTTGGAATATAGCCGCCATCGACAAAGCTTTGCGAGACAAAAGAGATCTGCCCACCCACTTGCGGGGTCACATTGATCTCGACTTGCGGCCGGACCTCGCCTTGCGCACTGATGACGAGATCAAAATCGCGCCGTTCAACCTTCTGGGCGAAAACGGCGAGCGCCTGTGGCAGCTCATTGGACTTTTCCGTCTCCGGCTTGTTCTGCTTGAGCGCCTGCGTGGCGAGCATCCCCAAAACGGCGATCACAATGATCGGAATAGCAATCGCAAGTATGCGTCTCATGGTGTCACTCCAGATGCGGGTGTCGCGTCAACCGGGCCAGACGGGGCGAACCCTCCGCCCAATGCCATATGGTAATTAACACGATTAACCGCGCGCGCTGCTGTTGCTTGAACCACACTGGTTTCGGACGTCAAGCGCGTTGTTTGAGATTGCAAAAGATTAAAAATCGAGACGAGGCCGTTCTGATATTGCCGCGTGGCCAGTTCCTCGGCCTGACGGGCTTCATCAAGCGCGCGCAATTGGGCATCAAGCTGACGCTCGAGAAAACCGTCCGCCGCCAGCGCATCTTCCACTTCGCGCCATGCGGTCAGCACCGTGTTCGTATAGGTCGCCGCCGTCGCTTCAGCATTGGCATAAGAGGCGCGTTTGTCCGCGCGCAAAGCGCCGCCGGCCCAGATCGTCTGGGTCAAAGCGCCCACAATATTGGCACTGATGCGTTGCGGGTCGAAAATGTCGGAAAACTCGATACTGGACGAATTGGATATGCCCGAAGAGGCACGAAACGCGGGCAGGAGGGCGAGCCGGGCCTGTTCAGCGCGCAGGCCTGCCGCTTCAACGCGCGCTTCGGCGGCGGCAATATCGGGCCGTCTCGCCAGAAGCAGGGTCGGATTGCTCAATCGCCTTATATCGTCGAGCATTGGGACACTGCCGGAAGTTTCAATTTCAGCGCTCGGATACCGCCCCAAAAGGACTTCGAGCACACGGGCCGCATCCTGTGTTGTCCGCTCTTGTGCGGCAATCTGGGCTTCGGATGTGGCCAGCTGCGTCCGCGCCGTGCGCACATCGAGCGCCGTCGAGAGCCCGCGCGCAAACCGGCGGTCGGTCAGTTCGACAATGCGCTGGCGCGCCTCATTGGTCCGGTGTGCCACTTCCAATTGCTGCAAGGCCGCATTGAGATTGATCCAGGCCACAGCCGTTTGTCCGGCAATCGAAAGCTGCGCGGCGGCAAAATCGGCTTGGGAGGCCTGATAGTCTTCTTTGGCAGCCCGATTGGACGCGCGGACGCGGCCCCACAAATCAAGCTCCCAGGAGAACTGGAATTGCTGCCTGAAATTCGGCTGCGAGAACCGGCCATCGACAACGACCCCGCCACCAAGCGCGGTCGAGGAAAAATTACTGCTATAGGAGTTGTTGAAGGAATAATTAACCGAAGGAAGCGAGCGACCAAACACGGCGCGTGCGGTTTCTTGCGCCACGCGGGCACGCGCTTCTGCAGCTTGAATGTTCGGATTGTTCGTCAGCGCCTCATCGACAAGCGCAACCATAATGGCATCATCAAATTGCGACAGCCAATCCCCCTGATCGACATCACCCACAACGCCCGCAGCTGTCCATTCTGCTGGAATTTCAGGCAGTTGCGGGGCTGCATCCAGCTTTGGACCGGTGATCATTTGCTGCGTGCTCGCGCATCCGCCCAATAAAAAGACCGCCAGAATTGCGGTTTGTGTTCGTTTTTCCAAATCTTCTTCCTCCGAAGACTATGCCCTACCACGCATATCATCCGAATATCAATCAATAGTTATCGATTTTCGGCAATATGCCAATCAGTATCCTCGCCAGTCTCCTAGCATACAGAATAATACAATATTGCTAACGTGCGGGCCTTATGAAAACAGTCGCTTTGACAAAATGTAAAATGGGACAAGAATTTTGCGCCAAGGGGATATCTGGACACTTGCCTTAGGGTTTGGGGCCGTTCTGGCCGCTTTGTGCCTGCTCGGCGCGCTGGGCTGGCAGGCGGGCTTTGTCGCCTGGGCCGTCGGCGCGGGGCTCATGCTCGTCTACGCAAATCTGCGCCAGCCTGACCCGCACCCCGAACCGCGTGCGGGGCTTCAACCGCCCGTCTCCGACCCCGCCACCGCCAAACAGGATGCGCAGCGTGCAGTCGTCCTCGCCCTGTCACAGCCCGCCCTGATTGTGAAAGGCAACCAGATCGCCGCCTTCAACGAGGCTGCGGGCCGGCTCTTCAATCTGGCGCGTGAGACCAGCCCCCCGCTTGCCAGCCTGCGCCATCCGCTGCTTCTGTCCGGGGTTGAAGCGGTGCGCACGGGCAGCGAGACCTATGAGTGCGAGATTGTCCCCGCCCGTCACCCCGGGCAAAGCTGGTCGGCCTATCTGACCGGCCTCGCCGATGGGCGCGACCCTGCCGACATTCTGATCGTGCTGACCGATCTTGCGCCGGTCAGACGAGCCGAACGCGCCCGCGCCGATTTCCTCGCCAATGCCAGCCATGAATTGCGCACCCCGCTGACCAGCATTTCCGGCTTTGTCGAGACCATGCAAGGCGCCGCCAAGGACGATCAGGACGCCTGGCCGCGCTTTCTCGACATCATCGCCGAACAGGCAAGCCATATGCGCGGGCTAATCTCGGACATCATGTCCCTGTCCCGCATCGAGCTTGGTGCCCATGAACTTCTGAGCACGGTGATTGATCTGAGGCAAAGCCTGTCTGAAAGCATCGAAGCCATGTCCCACGCCGCCACCGCGCAAGGGGCCAGCATCGAGCTTGAGTTTCCGCAAGTACCGGACGGAGTTGACGATGCCTTCCGCATGATTGGCTCCGAGGGTGAGGTCAAACAGGTCATCCAGAACCTGCTTGGCAATGCCATCAAATATTCGCCCGAAGGCGGTAAGGTCACGGTGACAGCCGGCCGATTGACCCAAGCCGAGGCGCATTTGTTAGCGCGCTCATGGGCGGGGGCGAACCGGGCCACACTGTTTTCAGCCGCCGAGGTCTCA
>CALLCD010000081.1 GCA_938049795.1 uncultured Hyphomonadaceae bacterium
ACGCCGACCACGGAGAAGCCCTTGATCAGCGGCATATTGGTCGAAACGCTCGCAATCCGGCCAGAGGTGAACCCGATCACACACAGCCGCCCGTCAAACGCAATGCACCGCACGCTCTCGTCAAACACATCGCCGCCGACCGGATCATAGATCACATCCGCGCCGCGTCCGCCGGTCAGCGCCTTGACCCCTTCGCGAAATCCAGCCCGCGCCAGAACGCCATGATCTGCGCCATAATCCACAACTTGCGCCAGCTTCGTCTCGCTTGCCGAGGTCGCAATCACTGTCGCCCCCAGCAATTTGCCAACATCAACCGCGGCCAGTCCGACCCCGCCCGATGCGCCGTGCACGAGCAATGTTTCGCCCGCCCGCAATCGCGCCCGCCGCACCAGCGCGACATAGGCCGTCAAATACGCCGCAGGATAAGCCGCCGCTTCAGAAAAGCCCATCCCTTCGGGCTTCATTTGCAAGCCTTCCGCACTCGCCAGCGCATATTCCGCAAAGCCGCCAAATCGCGCCCCGCCCGCCACTTCATCGCCCGGTTTGAACGCGGTCACGCCTGCGCCCACCGCGTCCACAATGCCCGCCATATCCATGCCCGGCGTAAAGGGCGGGTCGAGCTTTAATTGGTACTTGCCCTGACAAAGCAATATATCCGGAAAGTTCACACTCGCCGCCTCGACCCGCAGCCGCACTTGCCCAGCTTCGGGCTCGGGCCTCGGCACATCAACCACCCCGACCCCGCTCAGATCATCGCTCAGCGCGTGGCAGACGAACGCTCTCATGCCTTGTCCCGATGGCAGATCAGATAGAGCCGCTTGACCCCTTGGGCAATTTCCAGACACGCTTCCCTTGCTGCCGGTGCCACGCCCATAAAGGCGGTAAACCCATGCGCCAGCGTGTCATAGCACTTGAACTCGGTCGGAACCCCTGCCGCTTTAAGCTTCTGCGCATAGGCCTCACCCTCGTCCGCCAACGGATCAAACCCGGCCGTTGCCACCAGCGCCGGAGACAGATCCGCCATATCGCTCTCCAGCATCGGGGAAATCCGCAAATCCGCCTTGTCCTGCCCCTCCGGCAAATAATGATCCATGAACCAGTCCATCGTCGCGGTCGACAGCGGATAGGTCTCGCCATAGGTCTCGCGCGAGGCATAGTCGCCGGTCAAATCCGTCGCCGGATAGATTAGCAATTGCACATCCGGCAGCGGCTTATGCTGACGCTGCATTTCCTGCGTAATAATCGCGGTAAAGTTCGCGCCCATACTGTCCCCGCCAAGAGCTGCATGCCCGGCGGGCGCACCATAAGCCTCGGCATTTTTGAGCGCCCATTCATACGCATAGATACAATCGTCGAGCCCTGCCGGAAACTTGTGCTCGGGCGCCAGCCTGTAATCCACCGACAGGACCGGCCCGCCCGTCTCTACCGCCAGCAGTCCACAAAACGCATGGCAAATCTCAAGATCCCCGATCACCCCGCCGCCCATATGCAGATACACCATCAGCGGGCTGAGCTTGCTCTGATCATCGGGCCGGTAAAGCCGCACCGGAATGTCGCGGCCGGGCGCATTGAGCGCAAAATCACTCACCGTCACCCCCGCTGGCAAATCCGCTGCCAGCATCGCCAGTGCCTCGGCAGACCCCGCCCGCGCATCGGCCGCCTCCAGCGTCGACATGGCTGGCTGTTTGCCCGCCGCATGTGCCAAAAACTGGAACCGCGCATCAAGCGTCCTCCCGCCCAGCTCCACCGGCTTCCCGCCAGACATGGCCACCAGCATACCGCTCGGCAGCTTCAACATCAGTTTCGCAATAACCGACTGCAAACTCATTTCTCAGGCCCTCCGCCAGCTTTGCCCCAGCTTACGCGTCAAAAAGCACCGCCTGCAAGCCTCCAAGTAAAAGCGACGCCGCAAAATGCGTGGCCGCATCCACATCGACCGGACGGCGCAACAACATATGATCGCCCAGATCCCGCGCAATCCCGATCGCCGCCGCCGCCAAATATTCCGAATCAACCCGCGGCGCTTCCCCGCCACTGAGCATATCCTCGAACACGGTCCGGATCTCCTCGAAAATCGTCAGCATTTCCGGCGTGTCCACCCGCACCCCGATCAGCGCAATGTGCGGTGCGCCCCCGCTGATCGCCTCGGAGTTCTCATCGGCCAAAAACTGGAAATACGCCCGATACGCCCCATGCACAAATGCCTCGAATGTCGCGCTCTCGGCCCGCACTTGCCCGAGCACAGGCCGGAACCGCCGCACCGAATCGCTCGACAGGGCCTGAAACACTTCTTCCTTGGATTTGAAATAATTGTAGAACGTCCCCGTCCCCAGATCCGTCGCGCGGATAATGTCACGCACCGTCGTCGCCTCATACCCGCTTAGCGCAAACACGCCCCGCGCCGCCTCCAAAATGGCTTGCCGGTTCGCCGCCTTCGCACGCGCGCGTTTTCCGTCCGGTTTCAGCGTGATGTCGTCTGTCATAAAGTCGGTGCCAATTCATCTCGCCATATTTGTCCTAGAGAGAACAAAAATGACGCACCGTCAACTTTATTCCCCAGCCGCGCGCACCTCCGGCACCTCGCCATCAAACGGGGTGTAGACAAAGCCATGCCCGGGCTGCCAGCCGTCAGCCGTCAAATACTCCGCCTCGCTCATCAGCGCGCCATCTTCGCGCTTATATCCGCGCGATCGCACATGGGTGATCGTGTCATGCCCCTCGACTGCTTCCATCGCTTCCCAGCCGCCGGTCTCATCGAGCGTGAATGAGCCAACCGTCTCAAATCCGGCATTCGTCACATAGCGATAGGCCAACTCGTTTGCCTCGCCGTTCGGGTAGATACGCGTCACCCCGCCATAAGAGCCGTCCTCCAGCCCGTGCGAAATGATGATCTCCTTGCCATCGTCCGACCAGGCCCAGCTTTGAATATCCGCCACGCCATCGGGATCGACCTCACCTGCGGCCGTCATCGGCTCACCGCGAAACGTCTCACCGGCCAGTGCGGCGAGCGACCCAAACGTCTCGTCCTGCCAGTGCGTCTGCGCGTTTCTCTGAGATGTCTGCGCCGAGCGCTCCTTCGCCTCAGCCAGCATGTCATCGGTGTTCAGCGTGGACCAACTCGCACAGCCGGCAAGCCAAACCCCCGCAAGCGTCAAGACCAAAATCCGCATTTCAACCTCCATCTTTCCCCGCCAGACCAGCAATCCTGCCAGAAACACGCCCCCGCATCAACTTACAGGCGGGGTCTGGTAGACCGGAAACGCAAACGGATCATTGCCCTGCATGCCGAACGCTTTCTTCGGATTGTTATAATTCCCCGTCAGCACCTCAAAGTGCAAATGCACGCCAACCTTCCGGCTCGATGTGTTGCCGACCTGCCCAAGCGGCCAGCCAAAACCAAGCTCGCTGCCCACATCGAGCCCCTCGGCAAATGTATCAAGATGGGCATAGCGCGTAACCAGCCCGAGCCCGTGATCGACCAGAACATAATTGCCATAGCCCCCGCCCCAGCCAGCCTCCAGCACAATGCCGGGCGCGGCCGCATAGACCCATGTCCCGCGCGGCGCGCTAATATCCACGCCCTTGTGCAGCCGGCCATTGCGCTGGCCAAAGCCTGAACTGATACAGCCGCCATTAAGCGGAACAGGCGCAAGCACAATCTGGTCTCTGGCAACCACCAGCCGGTCATAGTCCAGCACGTAGCCATTGCGATCATTGACCGGCGCATTCTGGACGCGCAGGCCGGTGCAGATCTTGATCCGCTCATCAGGTATAAAACTGCCCGCAGGCGGCGGCGCCGTGGGCAAATTGGAGGCCGTGCCAGTGCCGTCTGCCCCAGCCCCAATATCAATCGGCGCTCCGGTGCGCACGGGCGCAGGCGCGGTCACGCACGCCACAAGAAACAAAGGGGCAATCGCCCAAATCACAGTCTTCAACATAAGTCTAAACGATCCTGATTTGCCCCAACCCTGACCCGCTATTGATGAATACGCCATGAAAACCGCTGTGAAAAACCGCTCTACCGCCGCAGTGGCCTAAGCGGGCACGCGCTTGCGTCCACGTTTGATCTCGTCGTGCAGATCACGCACATAAGTGTTAAAATCAACTTGCATTGTGTGCCGCGCGCTTTCGTAGAAATGGCCGATATGGACCTTCTCATCGGCCGCAATCGTCCGCTCCATCGTCGCTGCATCCGGCAGTTCATATTGGCCAGCCAGACAGGCGGCGACGAGTTTTGACTGCTGCTCGGCAAAATTGACCAGCGTCGGCAAGGGCTGCGCCAGTCCGAGGAAAAACAAAGTGTCAAAGCCCGGCTTGACCATCCGTTTGAACAGCGGGAATTGATTGTCCACCGGCGTCAGCTCCGGCAAATCAAAGAACGGGAATTTCACATTATACCCCGTCGCCCAGACAATCGCATCAACCTCTTCGCGGCTGCCATCGGTGAACACCACCCCATCCCCGTCCAGCCGGTCAATGGCGCCTTTGGGTTCAACATCGCCGCAGCCAACCCGCGTCAAAAACTCTCCGGATACGGACGGGTGTGCTTCAAGCGGCTCGTGATCGGGCGCAGGCAGACCATAGTCTTCCATCCGGCCAACCGCCTTCTTGATCATGCCGCGCGCCAGCTTCCGCCCGACCGACATCGGCAGCCATCTTGGCAGGACCGCTTTGTCCGCCGCCTGACCATTCACATATTTTGGGAGCACCCAGACCCCGCGCCGCATCGAAATAAGACACCGCGCTGCCAGCGGCTTCTGTGACAGCTCGGACGATATATCCATCGCTGAGTTTCCGCCGCCGACAATCATCACTTTCTTGCCGCGAAAATCATAGGGCTCGAACGGGTCGCGATAATGGTGCGAGTGGACCTGATAGCCGTCAAAATGCCCGGGATATTCCGGCGTCCGCGCGGCCCAATGGTGACCATTGCACACAATCAGCGCATCATATTCGCGCGTCTCGCCAGTCGACAGCGCGACCATCCAGCGCCCCCCCTCAATCGGGCTCGCCGCATCAACCCGCGTGTTGAACGTGATCGTATCGCGCAGTTTGAAATGGTCCACATAGTCATGAAAATATTGCAGAAGCTGGCTGTGATGCGGAAAATCCGGCCACTCCTCTGGCACTGGAAAATCCTCAAAGGCCAGCCGGTATTTCGACGTATCAATATGCAGGCTCTGATAGCACGAAGACAGCGCATTGGGGTTGTTATAATACCAGTTGCCGCCAATATCGTCAGACGCTTCAAAACAATCATAGGCCAGACCATAATCCTGCGCCCGTTTGGCCATCGTAAAGCCCGAACAGCCCGCCCCGATAATGCAAATCTTCTGACCCTGTCCGCTCATCCTCTACCCCGTACGCTTATTCCTGTGTCGATGATGATTGCCTATCACGGAAAATTTGTCCATCAAACTCAAATGCAAAGCTGGCAAACCCGAACACAAGCCGGAGAAAGACCCGCCCATGAGCCACAATGAGACAATCCTCGACACGATGCGCGAGAACATGGTCAATGTCATCTCGCTCGTGCCCTGGGCCCAAGAGATCGGCATGCAGGTCAGCTCCGTCGAACGCGGCAAGGTCAGCGGCAAACTCGTCTGGAGCGAACACCTCGTCGCAGACCCCGACACCGGCATTGTTCATGGCGGCGTTATCACCTCCCTGCTCGACAATCTCGGCGGCATGGCCGTCGTCTCCGCCCTCGACACATTCCGCACCACCGCCACGCTCGATCTGCGCATCGACTATATGCGCCCCGCCGAAAAAGGCCTCGACATTGCCGCTACCGCCGAATGCTACCATGTCACCAAAACCGTCGCCTTCATCAATGCCCGCGCCTATCATCCCGGCAGCGACAAAATCATCGCCTCCGCCAGCGGCGCCTTCGCGCTCAACAGTCCCAAAGGCTGGGCCGGAACCAAAGCAGCGGGCCAAACCAAATGACCGACACGCCGCGCCCCGACCAGCTCGCCCGCTTTCTCGCCGCCTCCCCCTTTGTCAAAACCCTCGGCATGGTCTGCGACATCAAGGGCGACGAGATGACCGCCATCCTGCCCTTTGACGAAAAGCTCATCGGCTCGACTGCCCTGCGCGCGCTCCACGGCGGGGCCATCGGCGCGTTCCTCGAGCTGACCGCCATGTCGCAAGTCTATCTCCTCAGCGAGATCGACACCCTGCCGCGCCCGATCAATCTGACCATCGACTATCTGCGCTCCGCCCGCGCCGAGCCGCTCTATGCCCGCGCCCACATCACCAAAATGGGCCGCCGCATCGCCAATGTCCGCTGCGAAGCCTGGCAAAGCCATCGCGACAA
>CALLCD010000082.1 GCA_938049795.1 uncultured Hyphomonadaceae bacterium
GGCAATGTGCACGCGGGGCCATCCCCAATAGCAACGGACAGACCGCACGCTCCCTGTCCGTCTCTTAGGCGCGGCAACAGAGCGCTTTCCACGAACAAATCTCGCCACAAAAATGCACCGTGAACGTGCATAATTTCCGTATTTGGCGAGTTTTGGAGCAATATTTAACAAATTTGTAACGCTTTTAGAGGGATATCTACAACTTTAAAGAGAGACAGGTGGGGCCAAGACTCACCGCAGACAGTGGATCATCATATGCCTCGCCCTTCAAACGCGTCCCTCTCCGTCAAACCGGCCCTCCGAACTGGAAAAACCCCGTATTCGAGCCCGTCGGCAGGCATCGACACAGCGCCCGCTTGCAGGGTTGACGCGACCGGCGGGCAGGGTGGATCGGGATATTTATTAGGCCTGTTCCTGACCCTGCTTCTGGCGGCTCTTGTCGTGTTTGCGCCAGAAGCCCGGGCCCAGGGGATACCGGCCACATGCGACCTGACCGAGGCGGATATTCCTTCTGGCGCGGGGTCTACTTTTACCATTCCGGCAGGGCAGACACTGTGTGCGCAAACGTCAGTGGACAGAACGGTGAGTTTGACTGTGGCGGGAACGCTGCGGGTCGAGCCGGGTATTTTGCTCAACATTAATGGCTCTTTCGCCAATCAGGGTTTGATTGTGTTTGAGGCCGATAGCGGCGGGGTGACCTCTGCCATCGGGCTTAACGGTTCGATGAGTTGTGCGGGCGGCAGCATAGAAGCGCAAGGTGCGCCGGTGGGCGAGACGCTCGATTTTCCGCTGTTCTCGCAATTTTTCCCCGGCACGCCGTTTCCCGAATTTTCAAATGGGTATCAGCCCTTTGTGCCAAACAGCTCCGGCTTTATCGGGCTGACTTTTGCGTCGGCGTGTCAGGCGGTGGGGGTGTCCTCGACGCCTGATCCGCTGGCCTCGCTGCCGGCGTTCACGTGTAGCGGCGATTTCTATCAGGTGCATGGTTCGCCTTCGAGCAGCGTGTCTCTGGTGGATTTGGCGGCCGGGAGTTTTGATACGATTGGGAGCACCGGAGAGTCGATCCGCGCGACGGGGCTCGATCCTGATTCGCTGTTTGCTTACGGCATTCAAAGTCAGGGCGGCGGGCTGGCGGGGAATGTTCTTTTCGCGATTGGCAGTGACGGGACGGCGGTTGATCTTGGCACCGTGTCAGGGCTGACAGCGCGGAACCATCCGTCTGGGGACTTTGGCCCCGGCGGGCTGCTTTATATTCGGAATAATGGCCGGAACCGTCCGCTGATCGGGATTGATGTCGATACGCGAACGGTAGTGAGTCAGCACACGCCGACGGGCCTTACAAATAATCCGAATACGGCGGATTTTGCGTTCAACCCGGTTGATCAAAGCTTTTATTCTGTCGAGAGCAATTCGGGGAATGCGCGGCTTTTGCGCTTTACCCTAAACGCCAATTCGACATTTACAGTCGCCTCGGTCGGCACAACGGGCATCGTGACAAGCGGCAATGGCGGCAACAATGTCTTCGGTGCTATGTATGCGGACAGTTCTGGCAACGTGTACGGAATAAGAAACAGTACGGGGCGGCTCTACCAGTTCAGCACGGTGGATGGATCGTCGGTACTTGTCGGGCAGGGCGCGATCGGGAGCCAGAATGACGGCTTTTCCTGCTCGCAGGCGGCGACCGTTATCCCGCGCGATTTTGGGGACGCGCAGACGGACGGCACTGTGGTCGATGGCATTACAACCAATTATGGCGCGGCGTCGCAGGCGCGTGATCCGGGCAATTTGTTTCTTGGCGTAGAAGCTCCAACAGCCGAGCAGAGCAATGTAAACGCGTCGGACAATGCCGATGGGGACGCCAATGATGAGGCGGTTCTGGCCGATGCGGCGCAGGGCGACACGAGCTATGCGGCGTCCGTGGCGGTGTTTAACAATACCGGCAGTGATGCGTTCGTGTGCGGATTTATAGATGCGGGCGCGAGCGACGGATTTGATGGCACGTTTGGTACGGGCACGGAGCGGGTCTGTGCGACGGTGCCGAGCGCAAATGCGAGCCAAAGCGTTGATCTGAACTGGACGGGGCTGTCTTTTGGTTCAAACCCGACCACATTTGTGCGGCTGCGTCTGGCGACGGTGCAGGGCGAAGTGGAAGCGCCCACCGGAGACGGGATCTCGATTGGCGAAGTTGAGGATTATGCCGTAACGATTGCGCAGGGCGCGCCGGCATTTGTTGCGCAGTGTACGGTCAGTGGCGCAGGTGATCCGTTTACGGATGAAGTGACATTTTATTCGCCCACCAGCGGCGTGGCTGCGGCGCGGAGCGACCCGGGCCAAGTGCTCGGTGCGCCCGACTTTGCGGGTCTGGGGCAAAATCCGGAGCGGTTTACGAGCCTTGGGCTGGCGGGTGGTGAGATTGTTGTTGCTTTCCGCGACAATATTCTCTCGAATTCAGGCGACGTTGGGCCGGAGCTTTCGATTTCAGAGATCGGGGCGGTCGAACGGTTTGATCTGTTTGTCTTCCCATATCCAGAGACCGAACTGATCCTGCAAGAGGCGGGCATTACGGCCGAGACCGATGGGTCTTATCTGGTCGCATCGAATGTTTCGACGGCCTCGATTGATATAGATCCGGTGTTTGGAAACTTGTTTGCGCAAGGTAGGTTGCAGTTTGCGGGGGTGCGGATTGTCAGTCTCGGGACGACGGGTGATGGTCCCGATATTGATGCGCTGAGAGCGGATGTCTCACAGGATTGTTCTGAGATCCGCAACCCGTCGGACTATTCGGATGCGCCGATTGCGGACTATGGCGAGGCGAGCCATGAAGTGGGTGATCCGTCCATTTTCCTCGGCACGGCTGCGCCCGATGCGGAGCCGTCTGCGCGTCAGGCAGGCAATGGTGGTGCAACGGCGGATGGGGATGATGATGACGGCGTGGCGATCTTTGCGCCGCTGAGTGCTGGCGATACCACCTATTCTGTTGATGTGAATGTCACAAATATGAGTGGCGCTCCGGCCACGCTGCATGGCTGGATTGACTTTGACGGTAATCTTGTTTTTGAGGCTGATGAATATGCGAATGTTGCGGTGCCTGATGGTACCGGCGCGGGAACGGCCACTCTGGATTGGACTGGGTTGGCAGGGACGGTTGCGGGTGACAGTTTCATACGATTGCGCCTAACCACAGACAGTTTGACCGATGCCGATGCTGTTGGCTCGGCCCTCGATGGTGAGGTGGAAGATTATGCTGTGGTGGTTGCGTCAGCGGCTGTGTCCTCCTTGCCGCCGTTTACGTGTTCTGCGGATTTCTATGAAGTTGTCGGGGGTGATCTGCATGTCCTGAATGTTTCGACGGGTGTATATGATCCGATCGGGCCTGATCATCAGGAGCTGAACGGGGCGGGGTATAATGTGAATGATGATTACATCTATCTCGTGGATCATGATCAGGATTCGGCGACGCGGTTTCATTTGTACCGTATGGGATCGAATGGTCAGGTTGAGGATCTTGGCAATGTGGGTGTGTCGGCCAATGCCGGTGATATGGGGCCAGACGACAAGCTCTATCTGAAGGATGGAAACAACAGCCTGAATGTTGTCGATGTGCTGACAAGTTCGGTAACCGCACTGAATTTTACCGGAACAACGGGGGGCACTGTTCTTGATCTTTCCTATATCAACAATGGCACATCCGAGGCGCTGGTTGGGGCGAGCGATGGCAGCATTCGCTTCTACAATCTGACCACGGGTGTTGCCGGGAGTATTCCGGTGACGGGCTTGCCAACGTCGACGACACGCTATGGCGCGACCTGGTCAACCTCGAACGGGAACCTTTTTATCTCCGAGAACGGGTCTGGGACGATTACGGAGATCGCCGACCCGCTTGGATCGCCGACCATTATCGGTACGTTTGCGGCGGCCGATACGTCCAATCATGATGGAGCAAACTGTTATAATGGGTCGTCGCCTTTGGGCTTGCCGTCTGACCGGTCTGATGCACCGATTACGGGCACGGCGCCCGATGGTGTGGGGACGATTGCCTATGGGGATGCGGAGCATTCGGTTGGGTCTGGCCTCAGGCTTGGCGCGGTGGTGGATTCCGATATTGGCGCGATTGCGAGCCCGGATGCGACAGGGGATGGCGCGGATGATGATGGTGTGGCGTCCTTCCCGACACTCACGGAAGGCGACACGAGCTATACTCTGGCGGTGAGCGATTTTAATGTGGGTGCTGGCGATGGGACGCTCTATGCGTGGATCGACTTTGATGGCGATGGCGCGTTCGAGACAAGCGAGTTTGCGTCGGCGACCTATACGGGCGGGGCGGTGCAAAGCGCGCTCAGTTTCAGTGGCTTCGGTGCGACGATGAGCGCAGG
>CALLCD010000083.1 GCA_938049795.1 uncultured Hyphomonadaceae bacterium
CCACGGTTCACCTCGGATGCAAATCCGGACGCCCTGTCTCGCGGCACGGACGAGATCGAGAATTTCGCGGTCTTCGGCCAGATTGAATATGACGTCACGGACCGTTTGACAGCCTCTTTCGAAGGCCGCTGGCAGACAGAGGATGTAAGCCTCAAGGAATGTCTGTTCTGTAATGACGCCACAAATCAGGACTTCGTGGACACGACGAGAGATTTCCTCCCGCGTGCCACGCTGGACTATCAGGCGACGGACAATACGCTGGTCTATGCCCTCTACTCGGAAGGCGTGAAAAGCGCGCGTTTCAGTGTACCGCAAGGTGATGATGGCAATGGCTTCGGCGCACCTATTCTCGCCGATCAGGAAAACCTCCAAAACTATGAGATTGGTCTGAAGAACACCTTCCTTGATGGCCGGATCATTGCGAACTTCGCAGCCTTCTATTCGGACATCGAGAACCAACAACTCGTCTCGGTCCTCGAAAACATCACGCTGCCAAATGGCCAGTCGATCAGTTCGGCTGCCGTGCCGGTCAATGTCGGTGAGTCGCGTATCTGGGGTCTGGAATTTGAAGGCGGCTTTGATGTCACCGAGAGTTTCAACATTTCGGGTAATGTCGGTTACGCCAATCAGGAGTTCACGAATGATGATCCATTCTTCCTGCAAGCAAACAATGCCTTCACCCTGCCCCCAACCGACGCCATTGTCGGCGTGGGCAACCAGAACGGTATCCTGACCGACGATCCAGTTATTCTGGACGGTCTACAGCAAGCGAACGTGCCGCGTGTGACGGCCTCGATCTCCGGCTCATATGATTATGAGCTGCGCAATGGGGACAATCTGAACTTCCGTATCGATACGAATTATCGCGGCAAGTTCTTTGCAAACCTCGGCAATATTACCGAAGTGCGCGATGCGTGGAATGTGAACCTCAGAGCATCCTATCAGATGGATTATGGCACGGTGAGCTTCTTCGTCCGTAACCTGACGAACAATGACCGCTCGACAGTTGGCAACCTCGCTGGCGGGACATCTGCCTGCCCATTCAACGAAGCCGATGCGGTCACCTTCGGCTCGCAAGTGGGCGACCGTTGTCTGGCCTCCAGCCGGTCACGTCCGAGAACAATCGGTGTTGAACTGACGGCGAACTTCTAAGCCCAAGCGCTTGAACCCAAAACGAACAAGGCCGCCCGCAGCAATGTGGGCGGCCTTTTTCTTTGGTGTTCGAGTTGGGCTTTGGAAGTATTGTGTGTGTGACAGGCCTGCCCGCAAGCAAAGCCTTCACAAGCGCACGGCTTGGCTCCGCTTAAACCCGCCCCTCAAAAGAACTTCGCCGAGCCAATAAACCCAATCGCGACGAGCAGAACATAAGTCACGCGGACCCAGAAGCGCGAGCGGTTCATGGTCTTGAGCAAGGGGTCTTCGGTCGCGTCCGACGAGCCTTCATTCACGAGCCGCATCAGCGCTGGCCCGACCGGCTTGAACATGACATCAATCAGAATGGCGCTGAGAAAGATCAGCCCGAAAATCACCGCTTTGGTCGCGAGCCAATTGGGCGCCAGCGGTTCATCCGTAACAAGCGAGAGGCCGCCAAGCGCGAGATAGAACGCCGCGAGCGCACATTTGAGCGAGAACTCGGCCGTTTTCAGCCGGGCCGCCTCGGGCGCCTGCCCCAGGCTATGAATCTTCAGGATTAGCCAGCACCAGCCCAGGCTCAGCGCCCAAGCCGCAACAACACCCCAAACCGGCACCGCCCAATATCCACCCATCGAGACCAGCGAGATTGTGCTCGCCACCATCAGCGCCCACGCAAACCGCGGCCCCAGATCGTTGACCACGAGCAGCTTCAACAGGACGAGCCGCTCTTCCAGCGTATAAGTGCGCTTGCGGAAATGGTCGCCCAATATAGCAACGCCAAGATCGCCCCCGAGCCAGAACACAAACAAAAGCACATGGAAGAACACCAGCACCGCATAGAGTGTAATCATTTGGTCAGACCCCTTATCTGAAACGCGAACTTCAAACGGGCGAGCCGGCAGGCTGTCACGCGGGACGGCCCCGACAGACACATGCGCGCCTGCCCTCGTCCCAAACCGGCAAACCCGTCTTCGAGCTTATTCCCGGTCGAGCTTGTGATAGTCAAAATTGCCCGCCGTGGCAGTGATCTCGCCGGTTTCCGCGTTGAGGATTTTGTCGCGATACCAGAAACTGTCTGCGCCGAGACTGACCTGATAATCGAACTGGCTGGTGCCGAAAATACATTCGGTCATCGTCATCTCATAGCGGTTCTCGGGCGTTTTGGTGACGATCAGATCGCACGGATCAGGCAGCGCGCTGAAATCATCGGGCGTCAGCGCCGTGATCTGGCTGAGATCATTCCACGCGCCCCAATAGGTGTCGCGATCTTTGAAATACCAGAGCTTCACGGCCACCGTATCGGTTTCCGCATTGTAATCGATTGTGTAGATCCGCTGGCGGTATTGGTCGCCATCATCCTTACCGAACGTGCGCTCTTCAAGATAGAGCACATTCTCGCCAAAGGCGGGCATATCGACCACGCGGTAACGCGAGGAGACTGGGAGATGCCCGCCAAGCCCTTCCTTTGTGCCGCGTATCCAGATCGGCTCGCCCGCCGCTTCGAGCGCTGCGATTTGCGCATCATTGTTAAAGTCGCCGGCCCACCAGTCCATAATGGTGGCAATGTCGCTTTTGCTCACGGCCGTATCGACTTCGGCGGCGATGGTGGCCGGTGGTCCGGTGACCGTCTCGCAAGCGGTTAGCGCGCCGCCCGCCAGACAGGACAGGGCAAAAATTCCGATGGTTCCGGACCGGTTTGTTTTCGATGGATGGCTCATATCTCGCTCCCCGCAATGATCTGATGGATGGTCTTGCTGACACTTACCCTTGCAAAGGATATATCATTTGACAGTCCGCCCCACATGTCAAATACTATATTCGTTGATATGCTGTGTTGCGTCTTATTCGAAACTTGCCTGGGCTTGTGTCTATGAAACTTTCATTGCGCTTTTCACATATGGTTCTGGCGGCGGCTTTGTGCGC
>CALLCD010000084.1 GCA_938049795.1 uncultured Hyphomonadaceae bacterium
CCCAGAAAGGTAAAGAGCGTGCTGTCGAGATGGGCATATTTGCTGCCAAGCCCGGCGACAAACTTGCCAACTTTGCCAGCAATCCAGCTACCGATGATGAATATGACAATGGCAAGCAGGATATTTGTCGCAAAGCCGATAGCCCCGGGCAAATATTGTTGCAAGTCAATCGAGTTCAGAAATTCAGGCATATTTAGGTCCTTGTTTGTACGGACCAATTAAAACAAATATGCTGCAGCGCCGTCCGCTTTGGCCCCATAGCGATCGGCGCAGTGATGGTCTCCATCCCAACTTGGAAATAGCCGGTTTCCTATGAACTCATCCTGAATGTCGATATGGTTGACCGCATCGACCGCATCGACCGCATACAAATCAACCAAACCCCGCGCATCGGGTTGGTCGGCCGGCGATGCGCAGACAACAATGCCCCGCGCATCGGGTTGGTCGGTCGGCGGTGCGCAGACAACAATGCCCCGCGCATCGGGTTGGTCGGTCGGCGATGCGCAGACAAAAATGCTAGACCGCGTTGGTCGCAAACCCTACAGGTGAGGCTGATTGATCAGGAGTGTTCCCCCGCTATGAAAACATCTATTGCTGCCGCGTTGGCGTCCGTCCTTCTTAGTCCACTGGCACTGGCCCAGCCCGTCGAACCCGCGCCGCTTGAGCGCGATGTGGCCAAAGGCGTCACGAAACTTATGGCTGCGGGGCTTCAGGACAATATCGGTTTGCAGTTCGTCGAGGATCTGACCACGGAAATCGGACCAAGGCTGGCTGGTTCTGACGCCGAGGCGCGCGCGCGTGACTGGGCGGTGGCCGAGCTGCGGGGGCTTGGGTTTTCGAATGTCGCGATTGAGGCGTTCGATATTCCGTTCTGGTCGCGCGGCGTTGAACGGGCGGAAATCCTGTCTGCGGGCGGTCAGCAGATGACCATCACTGCGCTGGGCGGATCACAGCCGACCCCCGAAGGCGGGGTGACGGGCGAGCTGGTTCGCTATGCAAGCATGGCCGAATTGCGCGCAGCGGACGCGTCCGACATTGAGGGCAAAATCGTCTTTCTCGACGAGAGCATGACCCGCACACAAGACGGCTCGGGCTATGGTGTCGCCGTGCGCAAGCGCCGCAATTGCGCGCCGGTTGCCGCTGAAAAGGGCGCGCTCGCCTGCATGATCCGCTCGGTGGGGACCGATCATCACCGTTTTGCCCATACCGGCATGATGTCGCGTGATGGCGCGGTTGGCACAGGCACAGGTGTTGCGATTTCGCCGCCCGATGCCGATCAGCTCACCCGCTTGATCGAACGTGGGGCGGTCACCGTCAAGCTCGAGGTCGGGATCGAGACACGGCCTGCAGCGCCCTCTGGCAATGTCATCGCCGAAGTGCCCGGACGCGGCGCGCTGGCGGACGAGATTATTCTGCTCGGCTGTCATCTCGATAGCTGGGATCTGGGCACCGGCGCGATTGATGACGGGGCAGGTTGCGGGATTGTGGTCGGCGCGGCCAAGCTGATCGCGAACATGCCGGGCCGGACCAAGCGGACGATCCGCGTTGTGCTGTATGGGTCCGAAGAAGTGGGCCTTTTGGGCGGGGCGGCCTATGCTGAACAACATGCAGATGAATTGGCCAAACATGTGTTTGCGTCCGAGTCTGACTTCGGCGCAGGCAAGATTTGGCGGTTCCAGACAGGCTTTGGCGATGGTGCGTTAAGCTATGCGGCGGCGATGCATCGGGCGCTCGCCCCACTTGGCATCGGGCCTTACAACAATAGCGCGCGCGGCGGGCCGGACATTGGCGTGCTGAGCGCGACGGGTGTGCCGGTTGTCTCGCCGGGCCAGGACGGCACGGACTATTTCGACCTGCACCACACCCCAGACGATACGTTCGACAAGATCGAGCCGGACGCCTTCCGCCAGAATGTCGCCGCCTATGCGGTGTTTGCGTGGATCGCGTCGGAGACCGGGTGGGATTTCCGGACGGGGCCGGTTGCGGCGGACGAGTAGGGCGCACGGTGTAATGGAGCCATAGAAAAGGGCACGCTGGCATGAACCGGCGCGCCCTCTTTGGTTTTTTGTCTCTTATCCCAGAGCGCTATGAACCCTTCTCCGCAATCCACGCATCAACCTTTTCTTCGAGGATGGCGAGTGGGACAGGGCCGTCGCGCAGGAAGACATCGTGGAACTCGGCCAGCGTAAACGCGTCTCCGAGCGCGGCCTGTGAGCGTTCGCGCAGTTCCACTATCTTCAACATGCCCACTTTATAGGCGGTCGCCTGACCGGGCATGACGATGTAGCGGTCGATGGCTTTGATACAGTCCCATTCGGCGTTCGGCGTATTGTCAATCAGATATTGGGTTGCTTGTTCGCGGGTCCAGCGTTTGTCGTGGAGCCCTGTGTCCACCACAAGCCGCGCGGCGCGCCAGAGCTCCATCGCAAGACGCCCGAAATCGGAATAGGGGTCTTCGTAAAAGCCAAGCTCTTTGGGCAGGAACTCGGTGTAAAGCCCCCAGCCTTCGGAATAGGCCGTATAGCCGCCAAACTTGCGGAATTTCGGCAAGCCTTCAAGCTCTTGGGCGATGGCGATCTGCATATGATGGCCCGGAATGCCCTCATGATAGGCGAGCGCTTCCATTTGATAGGTTGGCATCGAGGTCATCTGGTAGAGATTGGCGTAATAGGTGCCAGGCCGTGAACCGTCCGGCGCAGGGCGCTGGTAGAAGGCTTTGCCCGCCGCTTTCTCGCGGAACGGTTCGACCGCTTTGACCACGAGATCGGCTTCAGGGAACGTGTTGAACATGTCCGGCAACCGCTCGCGCATTGTGTCGATCAGGGCGGTTGCCTCGGCAAGATATTCAGCGCGGCCTTCGTCTGTGTCGGGTTTGTAGAACTGGCTGTCATTGCGCATGAAGACGAAGAAGTCCTGCAAACTGCCATCAAAGCCGACCTTGTCCTTGATCACGGTCATTTCGGCATGGATCCGGTCCATTTCCGCGAGGCCCAGCTCGTGGATCTGCGCGGCGGTCATGTCGGTCGTGGTCATGTTCATCAGGCGGGCGGCATAATAGTTCTCGCCATCGGGAAGCCGCCAGATGCCATCATCCGTGCCAGCCGCGTCGCGTTGCTCATGGACCGTGTCGATGAGATTGACATAGGCCGGAGAGACGGCATCAATCAACGCTTCGCGGGCGCGGAACAGGAGATCATTGCGGGTCTCGTCATCAAGATCGAGTGCGGCGACTTTCTTGGCAAAATCCTCGTAAAGCGGGGACGGATCTTCGGGCGGGCTGCCTTCGAACGGATAGCCCTGAATGACATTGCCTGCCGATTCCAGCACATAGTCATAGACAAAACGCGGCGCCAAAACGCCATTGTCCGCCGCCGTTTTCGACCGCTCGACAAAAGTGCCAAGATAGTCGGGCACCCCGTTCAGGCGCGCAATATAGGCTTCGGCATCCGAGACATCGGAAATCCGGTGCTGATTGATTAGAAAGGCCGGAATGCCCGCATGTTGCCCGCGCATCTGGTTGAAGAGATAGGCGTTCGAGCGATATTTGAAATTGCGTTCGGCCTGTTCAAGCTCATATTCGGCCAGCCGAAAAGAGAGCGCGCCCTGATCGTCGAGCTTGGCGACGTCGAATGTCTCGCGCATTTCGGCAATCAGCGCGCGCTGGATGTTCATTTCGGCAAGCGCGTTCTCATCGCTCGCATCGTCCCATTTGTCATAATCGGTTTTGATGCCGAGAAATGTCTGCTGCATCGGGCTGCGTGTCATGGCAGCTTGGAAGGCACCTTCGAAAAACGCGTTCAGACGTTCGGTTTCGGTCTGCTCGGCCGTCTGTGTCGAGGTGGCCTGTGCAGGGGCGTCGGGGCCAGCCGGTGTGGATGGGCTGCCCGTGTCGCCGCCGCAAGCTGCCAGCATCAGTGCAGCAAGCGAGATGGAGGTGCGTTTCATCATATGTTCCTCTGATCGGATTGTGATATGTGGCTGAAAATTAACATTGGTCTTAACGCGTTTTTCAGTTTCGTTAACCCTGTTTGCGCTAGAAGTGATAGAATGGACCAGGTTGCTGTAGTCTGACAGCGTGGTCAAAATCTTTAGTTGGGCTCCGAATCGCAGCAATGATCGGGAAAGTCCGCATGAAAGTACGTATATGTCGTTGCAAAACTCGTCCGCGCCCGATGAGACACCTTCCAAGTCGGGATCTGAGCCTCTGGAATTAGATGTCGTTGCCAATCCAAATGATCGCACCTCTCAGAGCGATCATGAGGGGGCCGGCTCGCCGCAACAGAGCGATGGGCGACGTGTCGATGTGATGCAGTTGGCCTTTTGGGGCTTGATGCTGTTTGTGGTCGCCACCGCATGCGTGGCTTTGGCGTGGACCGAAGCGGGCGGGGAAACATGGATCGTAAACATGATTTCTATGGTCGCTTTTGGCGTCGTTGCGATCATTTGGCTGTTTCGTGGGGCCGGACGCCGGCTTGGCCTGTTCCCCCATCGCGGCGCGGCTGAAACGGCTGTCTCGGTCAATCCGCCAAAGTTTGGCTGGATCAATGCGCTCGACGAAGCGGTCCTGATCACCGAGCGCGGTGGCGCAGCTGTGGCTTCGAATGACGCCTATCGGTCCTTGTCCGAAATGGCGGTTGCCGGGCTGGGCGAGGCCGAGCGGTCGCCGACGGTTGACCGTCTTTTCGGCGCAAATCCGGGCCTTGCCGCGCCGATTTTCCGATTGTCAAAAGCAGCCAAAGCGGGTGAGCCCCGCCGC
Source organism: uncultured Hyphomonadaceae bacterium (assembly GCA_938049795.1). GTDB lineage: Bacteria > Pseudomonadota > Alphaproteobacteria > Caulobacterales > Hyphomonadaceae > CALLCD01. The sequence goes on from CALLCD010000084.1 coordinate 4,757, forward strand.
GAGATCATGCCTGCGATCACCCTCGGCATCGAAGCGCTGCCCGTCCAATACGAGATTGGCGTCTCGCCACTGCCGCGTGACCGCGTGCTCTGGCGTTTGCGCCGGATTGCTGGAAACGAGGAGGCCACAGGCGCTGCTGATCTCAAAGCGCTTTACGTGGAAGATGCGCCAATGGGCTTCTTCGCCTCGCGGCCCGATGGCACACTGACCTATGCAAATAGCTGGCTGCGCGAACTGATCGGCCTGCCTGAAAACGCAAGCAATATCCGGATTGACGACATTATGCGTCCCGAATTTGTCAAACTGCTACGGCGCGAGCGCAAATCCGGTGCGCCCGGCCGTGCGGATATTCTCATTCGCGGTCGTGATGGTGTCGAAATATCGGTGCAGACGCTGACAACATGGACCGGACGCGGCGCCGATGCGGCCGGACGGACGATCGTCATTGCCAACAATGCCCAACCGACTGGAAGCACCGAACGTCTGTTCCAGCCTTCGACAGCCAGCCGCCCCCCACGCCCGGACAGTGACCCGATGTTTGACGATGCGCCGTTTGGGGCAGTGCGTCTTGAAGGCGCATCGCTGGTTGATGCCGTCATCACAGATACCAATCGGGCCCTGATGGGACTGACCGAAGGCAAGGCGACGCCCGGCGGGAAGTTCTCCAGCCTGTTCGTGGCCGAATCCGGACAGGATAAGCTGGACGAGAAATTGCTCGACGCAATCGACCGGCCTGTTGAACTCGAACTTGCCGGCGAGGAGACCAAAAACGTCAATGTCTTCGTGACACTCGATATGATGGGGCGGCCATCGGTAGCCTATGTCATTGATATGACCGAGCAGAAACAGCTTGAACTGCGTCTGGCACAGGGTGAAAAAATGCAGGCCATTGGCCAGCTTGCCGGCGGTGTCGCGCATGATTTCAACAATGTGCTGACGGGAATTATTCTCAATACCGACAAGCTGATGATGCGCCACCCGGTAGGAGACGAAAGCTTTCCGGAGTTGCAGTTTATTTCCGACCTTTCCAATCGCGCCGCAGAGCTCGTCAGAATGTTGCTCGCTTACGCCCGCAAACAGACCTTTAAGCGCGAAGTGCTGAACATCACCGATACGTTGTCGGGAGCCTATATGCTGCTCAGTCAGGTCGTCGATGAGGTTGAGCTCGACATCGAGCATGGCCGAGATTTGCCGCACATCCGGGTCGATAAGAACCAGCTTGAAACCATTATCATCAACTTGGCGACCAATGCGCGCGACGCGATGCGAACGCCTGACGGCTCGGTGAAGGGCTCGCTAACGATCCGGACCAGTCGTACAACCGCCGAACAAGCCCATAAAAACGGCTTCAACTTTGTCGAGGCAGGCGACTATCTGCTGATCGAGGTCGAGGACACGGGAACAGGTATCTCACCGGCTGATCTCGATGAGATTTTTACACCATTCTTTACCACCAAAGCGGTTGGTCACGGAACAGGCCTCGGGCTGGCAACGGTTTACGGCATCGTCAAACAGTCCGGCGGTTATATCTGCCCGCTGAGCGAAGTTGGCAAAGGCACAAACTTCCAGATCTATCTGCCCGCCCTCAGCGCTGACGAAATCCCCCCAATTGATGAAGAAACAGAACGTCGGGGCAAACCGGGCTACCGCAAGCCGGTTGATATGGCAGGGCGTGGACGCATCTTGCTGGTCGAGGACGAGGATGGGGTGCGCGGCATCGCAGCCCAACTCCTGACATCCCGGGGCTACGATGTAGAAGAAGCCCCCGATGGCGAAGAAGCCCTGGAAATATTACAGGAAAATCCGGGCGGCTTTGATCTCGTTATCTCGGATGTGGTGATGCCGGGCATGGATGGTCCAACGCTTGTTCGTGAAGCAAAAGAACTGCTCGGCGATGCGCGGATCGTGTTTATCTCCGGCTATGCCGAACGTGATCTGGCCGATGCGATTGACGAGGATCGCGAGATTTCCTTCCTGCCCAAGCCCTTTACCGTCAGCCAGCTGGCAGAGCGTGTCAAACGCGAGCTTGGATTGCGCGAAAGCAATAAGGGCAACAAAGCGGCGTAAAGGTTGTGATGCCTAGTTGCCAGCCCAATGCTCGGTCAGGACATCAGCAATAGAGCCCGCATGACTGGCAATGGCCCAGTGTCCGGCATCCGGCTCGACATGGATCGGGATCGACCAGCGCTCGGCAAAACGCTGCGCTGTGGACAGGCTGACATAGGGATCTTTTTCGCCCCAGATGATCAAGCCGCGATCCGGAAATCCCTCCAAGTCGCGAGTCCAATCTTGCGCGACGGTGGTGGCCGACCGGTAAAGTGACAGAATGCTGCGCTTCATCGGGCCAGACCATGAGCGCACTTCATGGGCGGCAATGGCTTCGGGCAAGCCGCCATCGATCAGCGCGCGCTTGAGGGCAAATTTCGGGGTGACCGCCATGAGCAGTTCGCCCAGAACCGGCGTCTGCCATTTCTGCGCCATCTCATGCCATTGATAGTCCGGCTCGAGCACCGCGCCGCTAACCGACCAGCTGCGGATCAGATCCGGCCGCCGCGCGACCGCTTTAAGTGCGAGCAATGCGCCCCAGTCATGGGCGACAATATCGACGGGCGCTTTGGTCCGGTCCGCCTCTTGCTCGATCTGCATGAACATCCAGTCGAGATAGCCCTCTTTGGTGGGCTGGAAGTGTTCGGGGATTTTCTTGCCAAATCCGGGCATGGTCGGGGTCCGCGTCTCGATTTTCAGATGCGCCAAAGCGGTCAGCAA
>CALLCD010000085.1 GCA_938049795.1 uncultured Hyphomonadaceae bacterium
CGCGCCATCAAGACCTATTGCTGAGGCCCAGCGATGTGGACCCGCGACAAGTATCGCCACAAATATTGGAACGAGCATCATCCACAGGCCGTAAAAGAGCGCTCCATACGCAAGAAGTCGTGGCCAACCGCGCTCAATGACAAGTCACGAGTGACGCTGGAGGTGTCGTTCGACAAGATCCGGCAGCGCGATAGATTAGCTCGATAATGGAAGGTACAACAGCATATGGATACAGCCGATAACCGTTCCTACACCACCAAGTGTGAATCCACCGCAAGATTAAGACAATGATCAATAAAACTTTTACTTTTTTAGCAATCTCCATCCTGCTTTTGGGCGCTGCCTGCACTGCAGGCGAAGACGAGCGAGTGGATGAAAAGCTATATTTTGAGTCCTCTATTTCAGACATAGAAGCGCTCTTACCCATTCAGCATCATAGCGAACAGAAGCAACGCTGCTCGAAACTCTACCTCATGGAAAGTGACCTTGCTGATATCATCGCGAACGCCGAGGAGCTCAACGAACACCAATGGTATTCCTACTCGACACCATCAGAAGGCTGCGGACTTACACACACCGTAGAATTTGAGGGCGAAGACTATATCCTGTATTACCGCGTGAGCGGACTTATGAACATGATTAGAAAGAGTGACATCAGGCTGCTTCCCGACGAAGCCCCCGGCGCTTTCACCTATACATCAAATAATCCCGAACGGAGACGGTTCTGGTACCGAAAATGCAAATTTCACCAGGAGTACTTTGAATGGTATCTTGGTAAGTCTGAAGGGTATCCGGGTGCGGCCGATCCGCCGGAAACCGTTCAAGCCAAACTCGCTGAATTTTGCCGGTAATAAAGTTCAAGCTCGGGGCGAAACAGGGGGAATGTCGCATCGCCCCCTCAACTGAACCAAAGGCGAGTGACGGAGCCGAGTGTCGCAGACAGGTTCGCTTGCGAGTGGCACCAGACATCAAAAGCCTTTCCGCGGAACATCTCCCGAAAAATCAAATGATTTCCTCGTCTTAAAGTTGCAAATTTTTGCTGCCTAAGGGGGCAGGAATTAATCAATCATTTCCTTTTGTTAACTACCTCAATGGGTAACAAAAGAAGAAAAACCTCATGACTCTATCGACCTGGCTTATCATTTCCGCAGTCTTCGTCTTATTGATGCAAGTCGGCTTTTTGTTGCTTGAGGCTGGTAGTGTGCGCGTCAAAAACGCCATGAATGTCTCCCAGAAGAATGTCTCGGATTTCGTGCTGAGTGTCGCAGCTTTTGTTCTAGTAGGCTTCCCGCTCATGTTTGGTGCTGGCGCAACCGGCTATTTCGGATTTGGCGGCTTGCCAGATCGCGTCGGCGACACCCCTATCGCCACCCACATCCTATTTCAACTCGCTTTTTGCGGCGTTGCAGCGACAATTGTCTCAGGCATCATTTCCGAGCGTATGAAGCTGATCCCTTATATGATCGGGTCAATTGCCCTCTCCGCCCTGCTCTATCCAGCCTTCGGCCATCTGATCTGGGGCAATGCCATGATCCCGGGCAATCCCGCTTTCCTGCATGATTTGGGATTTGTCGATCTGGCTGGCGGTACCGTAATCCATTCGCTCGGCGCATGGTTCGGGCTTGCCGGATTGATCCTAATCGGTCCCCGCCTTGGGCGGTTCGATACGGACGGAAAGCCGCGCCAGATTGTCGGCAGTTCGCCCGTGCTCGCCATGACAGGCGCCGTCATCCTGCTTGTCTGCTGGATTCCCTTCAATGCCGGCGGCACGCTCCCGGGGACCGATCTGTTTGCCACCGTCGCCCTGAACACAGTCCTCGCCGGTGTCGCTGGCGGCGTTGGCGGCAAACTTGCCGGTCTCGCAATCAGCAAGGGACGCCTGCAGCCTGCGGCCACCTATAATGGCATCCTTGGCGGGCTCGTCGCGGCCACCTCATGTGCGCACATGATCGGAACGCAAGGCGCGTTCATCATTGGCGGTATTGGCGGCCTCGTCGCAATTTTTGGCAATCATATTCTCTTACACCGCTTCAAGCTCGACGATCCTGTTGGCGCCATTGCCGTGCACGGATTTGCCGGAGCGATTGGAACCCTCTTCTTTCCGCTCTTCGCCGTCGCATCCTTGCCCGCGGGCTCGGTCGGCGCACAAATTGGTATTCAGGCCCTTGGCGCAGGGCTGTGTCTTGCCGCCGGGCTGGGTGCAGGCTTTATCGTCTTCAAACTGCTCGACGTGACGATGGGCCTACGCGTTGGTGCCAATCATGAGCGCCTCGGGCTCGACTATGCCGAACACCAGGATGCCCTCGAAGACGAACGCCTCGAAAGCTTGCTCGACAAGGCCGCCGCCTCACAGGAGCTCACACCAAGCACAAGAGTGCCCACCGCCAGTTTCGCTGAGAATGGCGACCTCGCCTCCAGCTTCAACAAAATCGCAGCGGCCTATGACGAAACCCATGAAGCACTCAAAGCCGCAAAGGCCGAGGCCGAAGACGCCGCTGCCATACTCGATTCAGCCATTAACAGCACCGAAGACGGCATCGTCATCTGGAGCCCTGACGGCGAAGTCATCAAAGCCAACCAATCAATGGCCCGTCTGTTTCCGGGCGAAGCGTCGGCCTTCGCAGAAGGAGCCGGTTGCCAGACCTTCCTAGACGCTTTGGCAAAAGTCGAGATCACACTCGAAGATGGCTCCGCCCAATGGCTGGCATCGGAGACCGAATTTCTCGGCGCGCCCGCTCTGACGCTGTGTATTGACGGGAAAAGCTGGGTCTCGATCCGCACCAACAATATGTCAGCGGGTGGCCACGTCTCCATGTTCGTCGACATCACCCCGCAAATCATGGCCCAGAAAAAAGCCGAACTGGCCGAGCGTTCGAAATCGGAATTTCTCGCCAATATGAGCCATGAGATCCGTACACCGCTCAATGGCGTGCTCGGCATGGCGCAATTGCTCTCCGATGCTGGCCTGAAGGCGCGCGAGGAAGCCTTTGTCGATACCATCATGACCTCCGGCAATGCCCTCTTGACCATCATCAACGATATATTGGACTTCTCCAAAATTGACGCCGGACGGCTCGAGCTTGTTCCGGAGCCATTTGATCTGCGCGAATGTATTGAAAACACGGTCTGCCTGATGAGCACGCAGGCGAGCGGCAAGAACATCGACCTTCTCGTCCATATGGACCCCAACCTGCCCGACTTCTATATTGGCGACGCCGGACGCATGCGCCAGATCCTGACAAACCTTGTCGGCAATGCGGTCAAATTCACCGCCAGCGGCCATGTCGTTGTCAGAGTTGTCGGACAGGTGGCAGATGGCGCCGCTGCGCTCGAAATCGAAGTCGAAGACACCGGCATGGGCATCCCCAGCGACCATCTTGAAAAAATCTTCGACAAATTCAGCCAGGTTGACGGCACCGCCTCACGCAATTTCGACGGCACGGGTTTGGGACTGGCCATTACCAAACGTCTGGTTCAGCTCATGAAAGGCCAGATCAGCGTGACCAGCCAGATCAATCGCGGGTCGAAATTCCGTATCAGCTTAAGCCTGCCCGTCCCCGACTCTGTCACACCAAGAAAGAAATCCGTCGCCTCTGTCGCGGGCACCCGTGTGCTCGTCATCGACGACAATGCCGTCAACCGGAACATTCTGGACGAACAACTCAAATTCTGGAAATGCCGTTCGCTCAGCGTCGAGTCTGGCATACGTGGGCTGAAATATATGGCCGAGGCCGAGAAGAAAGGCGTGCCCGTTGACCTCGTCATTCTCGACTATCAAATGCCGAACATGGATGGCGAAGCCGTCCTGAGGCAGATCCGCCGGTCCAGAACCTATCGGAATACGCCGGTCATCATGCTGTCTTCGGTCGATTCGCGCGGGCTCAACCAACGCCTTACAGATCTTAAAGTCAGCGCCTATCTCACCAAGCCTGCCCGCTCATCCCAGCTCTTCGATGAAATTGCCCAAGCGGTTGCCATCCGTGACATGGATGTCGAAAGCGACCTGTTTGACCTGGAAACCCGCCCCAATACGGGCGCAGCCCCGGCGCCAGCCGACCCCACCCAAACCGTCCCCACCCCGCGCGAGCATCAACAGTGCGACCTCATTATTGCCGAAGACAATGAAGTCAACCAACGCCTGATGAACTCGATCCTCGAAGAGCTCAATGTCAGTTTCAAAATCGCGGCAGACGGAGAACAAGCCGTCGCGATGTGGAAACAATACCGGCCGAAACTGGTTCTGATGGACATCTCCATGCCAAAAATGAACGGGATCGAGGCCACATCCGCGATACGTGATCTGGAAAAAGAAGTTGGTGCCGATGGACAAACCACCATTGTCGCGCTGACCGCCCATGCGCTCAAAGGCGACGAATTGCGCTATCTCAATCAGGGCATGGATGCCTATATGTCCAAACCCATCGACACCGCAGAGTTTAAACAGAGGCTCGCAGACTGGCTCGGCCGCCGTGTCGAAAAGCGTGTCGCTTAATCTGAGGTCCGAACATGTCGCCCCGGGCCCGTTTCACATTGAGCGGCCCCGCCGTCACTTGAGACAGCGTGTCTTGTTTCGCCAAAGGCGTGTCGTGGCTTTCTGCGCCGGACCGCTAAAAATTGTACAAATTCAGCGCACTCTCTAGGCGTCTTGCGCGTGCGGCTTTGGCTTGCCGCCCCAGGGTTTCCAGGTTGGTTTGTCAGGATTGCTGGCGCCGGTCTGGTAGCGGCCAACCAGCCGGAAGGCGAGCCATAGGCCGAGCACGCCGAAGAAGATGCCGCCGACGGCCTGGCCGACCAGAACACCGGGGGCACCGCCGATTTTCGCGCCCAGAATCACGAACGGGACCACGCCGATTGTGTTCTTCCCCCAGTTCAAAAGCGAGGACCAGAGCGGGCGTTTGAGATTGTTGAACGCCGCATTGGAGATAAACAACGAGCCGTTGAAAATGAACAGCGGCGCGATCAGTGCGGCAAACCAGAATATGATGTCACGGCCCTCCGCTTCGAGTTTGAACACGTCCGAGATCAGCCCATTGCCCAAAAGCAGCAGCGCCCATGCCAACGCGACAAAGCCCGCCGCAAAGATCACGGCGCGGCGCAGCGTCTCGCGAATACGGTCATATTGGCCCGCACCAAAATTCTGCCCGATGATCGGCCCGACCGCACCAGACAGCGCGAAGATCACGCAAAATGCCAGCAAAGTCCCGCGCGCGACCACCGCCATGCCCGCCACCGCTTCATCGCCAAATGGGGCGAGCGCATGGGTGACAATCGAGTTGCCGACGGGAGTGGCGACATTGGTGAGAATGGCCGGCAGGGTCAGCGCCAGAATAGGCGCAAGATCGAGCTTGAACCGGGCAAAGCTGAACGGGGCAAAACCGCCATAGTGCTTGATCACCGGATAAAGCGCGGTGATGAGAACCGCAAAGCGCGCGCAGACCGAAGCAATCGCCGCGCCCTCAAGCCCCCATCCGAAATAGAAAATAAAGATCGGATCGAGCACCGCGTTCACAGCGCCCGCAATCAGGGTCACCGTCATCGCCCGCCGTGCATCGCCATGCGCGCGCAGCAATCCGGCGGTCATCATGCCGACGGTGGCGACCGGCATGGCTGTGACCACGATGCGAAAATAGCTGACCGCATTGGCATGGGCCTCGCCGGTTGCGCCCAGCATGGCGAGCACAGCGGGCGCGGCAAGCCAGAACACAGTGGCGATGACGAGGCTGATGGCAATGCCGAACGCCACCGCGCTGGTCGCCAATTTTCGCGCGCCGTCAAGATCGCCCTGCCCGATCAGGCGCGCGGACAAGGCGCTACACGCAATGTTAAGCCCGAGCGTGACAGCGAAGGTGACATAGAGCACGGTCGCAGCAAACCCGACCGCCGAGGTCAGCGCCGGATTGCCAAGCTGGGCGATGAGCAAGAGGTCCACGAAATCGACCAGAAAGATCGAGATCAGCCCGACACTTGCCGACAGCGACATGACCGCGACATGCCGCATCAGATCGCCTTCGAGGAAGACGGCACGCTTTTTGGGCGCTGAGGATTTATCGGGACTGGCCTGGCTCAAATCTCAAAGGCTCCTCAAACGTCAATTGTCGCAAAAGAGCTAGCTTGCCAGATCTTCTTCCAGCACGGTCATCTGGAACTGATAGGCCGTCTCGCCCTCGTCCACATCCTTATAGACCACGGCGATAAATTCCGCGCCGAGATAGACCTCGACACTGTCGCCCGCTTTCTCGCGGGATTTGAGGCTGATGCTCGGATGGAGTTTCTTCTTCAGATAGGCTTCAAGTTGCTGCGTTTCTTCGCGTTCCATATCAATGTCCTTGAGTGAAAAACCGCAACCTAGATGCCAATCGGCCGGACGCAAGTGTAAAATGCGCTAATCAGGCAGCGTTTGATCCATATTCCGCGCCGCCTCCGCGCATGGCCCGCCCACAGGCGACGCCGGAACGCCGGCCACGGTGCACAGCGATTCGACATTTTGCAGGACGACGCTGCCAGCGGCGATCTTTGCGCCATCGCCAACCGTGATATTGCCGAGCACTTTCGCGCCGACCGAGACGAGCACGCCTTTGCCGATTTTCGGATGCCGGTCGCCGGTCTCTTTGCCGGTGCCGCCCAACGTGACCCCTTGCAGGATCGAACAATCATCGCCGACCACCGCCGTCTCGCCCATTGTGATGCCGGTGGAATGATCGAACATGACACCAGAGCCGATTTGTGTGGCTGGATGAATGTCGACCTGAAACAGTTCCGAGACGCTGCTCTGGAAATGATAGGCGAGAATTTCGCGTTGCGAGCGCCAGAGCCAATGGGAAATGCGGTAGACTTGGAGGGCGGCAAAGCCTTTGAAAAACAAGAAGGGCTGGAGCAATTTGAAACAGGCCGGATCGCGCGTCAGCACGGCGTGCATGTCCCGCTCGGCCGCGCGGACAATGGCCGGGTCATCCTCATAGGCCTGATGGAAAATCTCTTTGATTTGTAAGGCGGTCATGCGCCGGTCGGAGAGTTTTTCGGCCAAATGAAAGGCCAGCGCGCAGGCAAGGCCCGGCTGGTTTAATATCGCCGCGTCAAGATAGCTGCTCAGCGCGGGTTCGTCGCGGGAGGCCTCGCGCGCTTCAAACCGCAATTGCGCCCAAAGCGCTTCTGAGGAAAGATCGGTATCAGTCTCGTTCGTCGACATAGGGCGCGCTCCAATTGCGTGTCCAAGATGGGCGTTCGGCCCCCGCAAAGCAACTCACAGAATGTTTACTTTGCAGGCAATCGGGGCGGCTGACGCGACACGCCGAGCCGGATCATCAGCTTTTCCAATGGCCGCATCGTCATAATCCGGAACATAGCAGGCACAAAATAGAGCGCCAGAATGGCCGAGCCGAACACGCCGCAGGCAATCGAGGTCGCGAGCGGCAACCAGAACAGATCGCGCGCCAGAATTAGCGGCACAAATCCGCCCATCGTGGTCAGGGTCGTCGCTACAATATGCCGTGTCGCATCGACGACAATCTCGCGCTGGGCTTCGACATCATCGGCCATCGACGCTTTGCTCGCAGTGAGTTGGGTGAGAACGACAATCGTGCCGTTAATGGCAATGCCCAAAAGGCCAAGCGAGCCGAGAATCGCATTGAACCCGCGCGGCAGATTAAACAGCCAGACCCCGAACAGGGCCATCCCGACCGCCAGCGCGCCGCTGACAAGGACAAGCGCGGCCATGCGAAACGAGTTGAACACGAGCGCGACGGCCCCCGTGATGATCAGGATCAGCGGAATGGCCAAGGCCAACAGATTGGTCAGTGCGTCGCCGCTCGCTTCCGCCTCGCCGCCAAGGGTCAGCTCGAACCCCGGCGGAATTTCAAAGCCGGACGCCTCAATCCGTTTCATGATTTCTTCAAGCGTTGGCGCCGGCAGCGCATAGGGTTCGAGAAAAGCCTGGATCGTGTTCACGCGCACCCCGTTGCGATGGGTGATCACCGCTGCGTCCGGCACAAGCTGCACCTCGCCGAGCGCCGACAGCGGCGTGCCCATACTGTCCGGACTTGCGCCGATTGTCTTCGAGCGCAAATCGACCAGCTCGGAGCGCCGTAAATCCGACGCGATCACCCGCACGGGCAACTCCTCAACGCCCTCGAGCACGCTGCCGGCCAGAACGCCTTCAAGCTCGACGCTGAGCTCTCCGGCAAGATCGGCAAGCCGTGCGCCCGCCATCGCGGTGGCCGTTTCATCAAGATCGAAGGTGAAGGTGGGCGAGCCGGTTTGCAGGCTGGATTTTGTGTAGGTGACGCCGGGCGACTGGGCGAGAATGGCGCGGAGCTCGTTGCCAAGCGTGTTAAGCTGGCCGAGATCACTGCCCGCAATCCGAAGCTCGACCGGCGCATTGACGGGCGGCCCCTGCTCAAACGGCAGGATCAGGAATTGCGCATCGGGGAACTCCTGACGCACTTTGGCCTGAAGACCGGCGACAATCTCGCGGGCGCGTTTGGGATGGTCGAGTTGCAGGAAGCCATTGGCAAAACTTGTTACCCCGCGCGCCGTCGAGAAGGAGTTGTAGTAGACCCGCGGGCCTTCCTCGCCAATGGTCCAGTTGATCCCTTCGACGCCCTCTTCGGCCAGGAGCAATTCGGTCGCCCGTTCGGTCACGCGCACGGTTTCCTCAATCGAGGCTTCGGCTGCGAGTGTGACTTCGACCTGCATCTGGTCGCGGTCGGTTTGCGGGAAGAACTGGCTGGGCAGACCCGCCCCCAGAGCCCCGCCAATCAGAGCGGGCACGACGCCGAGCAAAATCCCGATGGGTGGATATTTCAGCACCACGCCAATCGTCCAGCGATAGCCATCACTGACCCAGTCAATCGCCACACCGTCCCGCCACCAGCGACGCGGGCGCGAGGTTCGGTCGCCCATGTCAAACCGGCCTGCAATCGCCGGGATCACGGTCATCGCGATCAAAAATGAGGAGCAGATCGAGAAGATCACCGAGGTGCCGATCATGCCGACAAATTCGCCCGCACTGCCCGGCAG
>CALLCD010000086.1 GCA_938049795.1 uncultured Hyphomonadaceae bacterium
TGGTGGGCCCGGAGGGACTCGAACCCCCGACCAGACCGTTATGAGCGGTCCGCTCTAACCAACTGAGCTACAGGCCCACGCCATTGCGACCGGCCAAACGGCTCCCGATCTCAATGCGCTCTCCAATTAAGCCGACTTTGCCCCGGGCGCAACCTCGTTCCGCGCTCGGCCCCCCGCAAACGTCCTACAGCCAATCGGGGGCAACCGAACTCGCCGCCGGCATCTCCGGCTGCGGATAGCGCGCGAGCAGCAATTCAACAATCCGGTCAGCCACTTTTTCGGCCTCGCGCAAAGGCTCATAGGCCCAGCTTTCCAACCCCCCATGCAGCCAACGCGCAATGCCCTTCTCGATAAAGCTCTCATGCAGCCGGTCAAACTTGGCCGACCGCCCCGTCAGCCGCGCCATATGCACCGGCAATCCGAAATAGGCCGCGTCCGACAACATGTTCGTGCTGTCCTCGGTCACAATCGCCGCTTCCGAAAACAACAGCCAAGCAATATACGGGTTCGGCCCATCGCGCTCGCTCTCCCAGAACCGCGCACCAATCTCATCAGCAAGCTGCCGGAAATAGACCCGCGCACCCACCGGCGTCCGCCGCGAACAAGTGATCCGCAGCCGCCAGCCAGCCCCCGCCACCGCGCGCAATTGCACATCAAGCCGCGTCATCGCCGCCTTGTCGAATGTATGCGTCTTGGAATCGCCACCGAGAATAACAATAGCGCTTTTGGAGCGCTCATCGGCCAGATCAGCAAACGCCATACCCGCCGCCTCGACCTCTTCAGCCGGAAAATACGACGCAGACCCCAGCGTCGCCACCACATTCTCACCCGCCGTCTGATCATGCTGCGGGGTCACCATCAAATCAAACTCGGTCGTCTTCACACGCGGGTCGAGCACATGCGCGGTCAGGCAGTCGCCGCCGGACAATTTGCGCACATCGACGCTATAAGGCGCAATCCGCGAGCCCGCGCCGATCCAGACCGTCGGCCACGGCTCGGCCAACAAAGCCCGCTCGGCCTCGGCCAGCGCCAGCATCGGCTTAACCGCCAGAGACGGCGGCAACCAACGCAGCGGCGCGCGCGGGGTCAGCGTCATCGGCTCAGCCCGATGCCCCTTGCCATTGATATGCGCAATCTTGACCCAGCGCGGCGTGTCCCGCAACGCATTGGCAATCGCAAGCACTTGGGCAGCATTTCCGGCCCGACCATCCGAAACGGCCCAGATGGAGGGACCAACCGGCTGCCCCTCATGGCTCACTTATACGCTACTTTCGAAATCTCGTAAGCGCGCACACCGCCAGGGGCGGCCACTTCCGCCTCGTCGCCCTCTTCCTTGCCAATCAGGGCACGGGCAATCGGCGAGGTGATCGAGACCTTCCCAAGCGCAACATCGGCTTCGTCCTCGCCGACAATTTTATAAGTCGCTTCTTTTTCCGTTTCGACATCAATAATCGACACAGTTGCTCCGAATTTTACCGTCGAGCCGCTGAGCTTGGACGTGTCGATAATATCCGCCCGCGCCATTTTATCCTCGAGATCGGCCACACGGCCCTCGATAAAGCTCTGCTTCTCTTTGGCGGCATGATATTCGGCATTTTCCGACAGATCGCCATGATCGCGCGCAATCGAGATCGCCTGAATGATCGCCGGACGTTCCACCGATTTCAGCTTCTTAAGCTCTTCTTCAAGGGCTGCGTGCCCTTCGCCTGTCATGGGTATTCTTTGCATGTTCAATTACCAATTATATTACAGTGCCGACCGATGCCGGATTTCTTCGTCGTCAGAGATTGGCACGACTTATCGAGATTGCAAGGGACGCACGCTCAAGTCCCGCGTTTTCAGAGCCTGAATCGCCTGAATCGAGGCCAAAGAGGCCGCTAAAGTCGTAAAATAGGGAATTTTTCGCGAAACGGCGGTAGACCGAATCGACGCAGAATCCTTCAAGGATTGCGCCCCTTCGGTCGTGTTGAACACCAATTGGATGTCCCCATTGATCATCGCATCGACAATGTTCGGGTTCCCTTCAATCACCTTTTTCACCGGCGTCACCGCCACCCCCTGCGCGGCCAGAAACTCCGCCGTCCCTGATGTCGCCACCAGCGAAAACCCGAGCCCGATCAGCTCCCGCGCGCCATCCACGATCAGCGCCTTGTCGCCGCCTTTGAGCGAAATAAACACGGTCCCCGCCTGCGGCAGCGTCACCCCGCCCGCAATCTGCCCTTTCAGGAACGCCGCGCCAAAATCATCATCCCAGCCCATCACCTCGCCCGTAGAGCGCATCTCCGGCCCCAGCACCGGATCAACCCCGGCAAACCGGCCAAACGGGAACACCGCTTCCTTCACCGCAATCCGGTTCGGCGTCGCATGTCGCAAATCAAATTCCGCAAGCGGCCGTCCCGCCATCACCTTCGCCGCAATCGCCGCAATCGGCGCGCCCACGGCCTTGGCCACAAACGGCACCGTGCGCGAGGCCCGCGGATTGGCCTCGAGCACATAAATCTCATCGCCCTTCACCGCAAACTGGATATTGATCAGCCCCCGCACCTTGAGCGCCCGCGCCAGCGCAATCGTCTGCTCGGACAACCGCCCCACCATCGCCGGAGACAGCGTGTAAGGCGGCAAGGCGCACGCACTGTCGCCCGAATGCACCCCCGCCTCCTCGATATGTTCCATCACGCCCGCAATGTGCACATCCACCCCATCGCAAATCGCATCAACATCCACTTCAATCGCGTCCGACAAATACCGATCCAAAAACAGCGACGCTTCCCCCGCCGACGCCTCGCGCGCTGCCTCCAGCGCCTCATTCGCAAACGCCACAATGTCCGCATCCGACCGGCAAATCTCCATTGCCCGCCCGCCAAGCACAAAGCTCGGCCGCAGCATCACCGGATAACCAAGCTGCCGCGCCGCCGCCAGCGCTTCATCCTGCGTCTTCGCCGTCGCAGAGGGTGCTTGCTTGATGCCAAGCTCGTCCAGCATCGCCGCCCATTGCACACGGTCCTCGGCCAGATCAATCGACACCGGGCTCGTCCCAAGGATCGGCACACCCGCCTCATGCAGCGGCGTGGCGAGCTTCAGCGGCGTCTGCCCGCCAAACTGCACAATCACCCCGGCGAGATCCCCCGCCGCCTGCTCGCGCGCAATAATCTCGGAGACATGCTCCTCGGTCAGCGGCTCGAAATAAAGCCGGTCAGACGTGTCATAATCGGTCGAAACCGTTTCCGGATTGCAATTGACCATGATCGATTCAACCCCGAGATCATCCATCGCAAAAGCCGCATGACAACAACAATAGTCAAACTCAATCCCTTGCCCGATCCGGTTCGGCCCGCCGCCCAGGATCACCGCCTTACGCCGGTCCGTCGGATTGGACTCGCATTCCGCCCGCGCCTGCCCAAAGGCTGGCATTTCATACGTCGAATAAAGATAGGGCGTCTTCGCCGCAAACTCCGCCGCGCATGTATCAATCCGCTTATAGACCGGCCGCACACCCAGCCCATGCCGCGCCGCCCGAATATCCGCTTCCGTCTTGCCCACAAGCGCCGCCAGCCGCGCATCCGAAAACCCGACAGACTTCAGCGCCGTAAATCCAGCCGCCGTCTCCGGCAGTCCATCGCGGCGAATGTTCGCTTCCCACTCCACAATCTCCGCAATCTGGCGCAGGAACCATTTGTCGATACTGGTGATCGCGTAAACCTCTTCAACGCCAACCCCTTCGCGAAACGCCTGCGCCACAATCCGCAGCCGGTCCGGCGTCTGCCGCGCCAGCGCCCCACGCAGTTCGTCCATGTCCGCAAAGCCCACCTCATCGAGCCCCGACAGCCCCGTCTCCAGCGAACACAAAGCCTTCTGAAAACTCTCCTGAAAACTCCGCCCGATGGCCATCGCCTCGCCAACCGACTTCATCGCCGTAGACAAAATCGCCTCCGAGCCGCGATATTTCTCAAACGCAAAGCGCGGGATCTTCGTCACCACATAGTCAATCGTCGGCTCAAAGCTTGCAGGCGTCACGCCGGTAATATCATTGTCGAGCTCGTCGAGCGTATAGCCCACCGCCAGCTTCGCGGCGATCTTCGCAATCGGAAACCCCGTCGCCTTGGACGCCAGCGCCGAAGACCGCGACACGCGCGGATTCATCTCGATCACCACCAGCCGCCCGTCCGCCGGATTGACCGCAAATTGCACATTCGAGCCGCCCGTCTCCACCCCGATCTCGCGCAAAACCGCCAGCGACGCATTCCGCATCACCTGATATTCGCGGTCGCTCAGCGTCAGCGCCGGCGCCACCGTTACCGAATCGCCCGTATGCACGCCCATCGGATCAATATTCTCAATCGAGCAGATGATAATGCAATTGTCCGCCGTATCGCGAACCACCTCCATCTCATACTCTTTCCAGCCAAGCAGGCTCTCATCAATCAACACCTGCGCCACCGGAGACGCCGCCAGCCCCGAGCGGACAATCTCTTCATATTCTTCGCGATTATACGCCACGCCGCCGCCCGTCCCGCCAAGCGTAAACGCCGGACGGATAATCGCAGGCAGGCCAATATCCTCGAGCACATCAACGGCCATTTTCAGACCCGTGATCCGGTCATAGACCGTCTTGCCATGCTCATCGGTGCTTTCGGGCGCCTGAATGATCTCCGCGCGCGGATTCTCGAGCCCAATCCGGTCCATCGCCTGCCGGAACAGTTCGCGGTCCTCGGCCATCTCGATCGCTTCGGCCTTTGCCCCGATCAGCTCGACATCATACTTTTCCAGCACGCCAAGCTGTTGCAAATCCAGCGCGCAATTGAGCGCCGTCTGCCCGCCCATGGTCGGCAGCAAAGCATCCGGCCGCTCGGCCGCAATAATCTTCTCCACAAAATCCGGCGTGATCGGCTCGATATAGGTCGCATCCGCCAGATCCGGATCGGTCATGATCGTCGCCGGATTGGAATTGACCAGAATAACCCGATAGCCCTCATCTTTGAGCGCCTTGATCGCCTGCACGCCCGAATAGTCAAATTCGCACGCCTGCCCGATAATAATGGGCCCCGCTCCGATCACCATGATCGACTGAATATCGGTACGTTTGGGCATAGACATCTCGCGCAAGTTTAGAACTATGAGCAGGGCCTCATAGCGTGCAGGGGTTTGGTTTCAAAGCTAAGCGGGACTCCTATTGAATTAATCCGCTTTGGGGAAGGCCCCTTCTGCCTCTAAGCCCGACTTTTTTGTGCAGGGCCTTAACGGGCCACCCGGTCCCATCCAATTCGCGCGGCCACAAACCCCCGCCCCAGCGGACTGCGACCCTCAATTGTTCGCGCAGAGCCTCCCGAATGCGCGCCTTAATTGCATTTTAATCTCAATACAATACATAAAGTTGCAATATTCTATTGGAGATACAGAAATTTGATCGCCCACCCGCCCAAAGCGGCCAAGGAAAATGGCCAGCGCAACACAGGCAAGCGGCGCAGAAAACGCCGTTTGCCTCTCCTTATCCTGCTCGGCTGCGCGGCCACCTCTGCGCTGATCGTGTGGACCGGACAGGACCACACGCCCCAGCATCCCGACCTGTCAACCAAACCTGATTCGCCCACAGCGCGCGCGCCACATCGGTCGCCAACACTCCTCGCCGCGCGCCCAAGCTCGACACCAGCCCCGCAAGCCCCCTACAGCCTCCACGGCGACCCTCACCAAGACCTCCCAGATCAAACACCGCCCGCCCAAGACCAGAGCGGCGCAGGCTCAAGCGACCAAACCTCCGGCCCAACACCAGACGAGACACCAGACCAAACCGGCCCTCAGACACCTCCCCCCGACACCGGCGACACCGCCGCTCCCGACCCGTTCCCTGTGCCCCTGCCTCTGCCGCCGGAACAAGATCACCCAGCCCCGCAAGACGACACGCCCGACACCGGCGGAGAAGACGGCGACGAAGACGAGGATGACACCGATAATCGCGATGGCGGCGGCCCAATCCCCGTTCCAGTCCCGCTACCGCTCCCAGTCCCAACGCCCGCTCCAACGCCATCCCCCGTCCCAACGCCAAACCCCGCCCCAACTCCGGCCCCTAATCCAACGCCAACACCGGCACCCGCCCCGACACCACGCCCGGTGCCCACACCAATCCCTGTTCCAATTCCGCTGCCCATCCCGATCCCTGCGCCGATCCCGCTTCCAACCCCTATGCCCAGTCCACCCCCTAGGCCCATACCGCAGCCAATGCCCAACCCTGTCCCGACACCAACACCCCCATCACCAACGCCACCAGCACCGCCGATCCCGCCAACCGATCCCGTCCCGCGCCCCAAACCGGGCGGCGACTATTACGTCCAAATCCACGCCTCCCCG
Organism: uncultured Hyphomonadaceae bacterium; assembly: GCA_938049795.1. GTDB lineage: Bacteria > Pseudomonadota > Alphaproteobacteria > Caulobacterales > Hyphomonadaceae > CALLCD01. The sequence goes on from CALLCD010000086.1 coordinate 6,343, forward strand.
CACGAGCATTCGATTTGCGAGATCTGGTTCAGCCTGAAAGAAAGCTTCCCTGACCTCTTCGCCTATGCCGAGCAATCGGTCTCCCGCCTCGACACGGATGACGGCGCGGTCTGGTTCCGCCTCCGCGTCGGCGCATTCGAAACCGCCGAAGAGGCCAACCAGTTCTGCGCCCGCCTCAAACGCGACGGCCATGACTGCTTCACTGTCCCCCGCGCCTAATCGGCAACCAGCTTATACCCCACACCGCGCACCGTTTGCAGATGCGTCGGCTCGCGCGGGTCCGGCTCGATCTTGCGCCGCAGCCGTGTCACTTGCACATCCACTGACCGCTCAGACCCCAGCGCCCCCTTCTCCGCCAGCGCAATCCGGCTCACCGGCTCGCCAAGATTTTGCGCCAGCAGAATCAGCAGCTGCGTTTCAACCCCCGTCAAATAGACCCGCTTCTCGCCTTTGCGCAGCTCCTCCTTGCCCAGATCAAATGTCTGCCCCGACAAAACAATCGGCTCAGCCTGCACCTCCTGACGCACCGACCGCCGCAAAATAGCGCCAATCCGCAGCGACAACTCCTCCGGCTCGAACGGTTTGGCGATATAATCATCCGCACCCAGCTGAAACCCTTCAATCCGGCTTTCAATCTCGTCCCGCGCCGTCAGCATCACCACCGGCAAAGCGCTCATCTCCCGAATACCCGCCAGCAAAGAAAACCCGTCCTCCCCCGGCATCATCACATCCAATATCGCCAGATCGAAATCCACACTGCGCAAAAACTTCCGCGCCGTCGCCGCATCTTGAGCCGCCGTCACCCGATACCCGCCCGCCGACAAAAACCGCTTCAGCAGCGACCGCAGCCGGTCATCATCATCCACAACAAGCAAATGCGGCGCCTCAGCCATCTGCGTCCCCCGTCACCAGCGCATCGAGCGTCGCCCGCGCGCCCGCCACATTCTCCGCCCCCGCAATCCGGTACGCCGCCCGCAAGCGCCCCCGCAAAGCCTCTGTCACCGCCGCCATCAGTGCCTCACCCGCTTCGCTCAGATATAGCTGCCGCCGCCGTCCATCCACCACCCCGCGCTGCTTACGCACCAACGCCCGCCCATCAAGCTGCCCCAGAACCCGCGCAAAGGTCGGCGCCGTCATACACAACTGCCCGCGCAACTCCCCCACCGTGCGCCCGGGGAAACTGCGCATCCCGACCAGCACATCAAGCTCGCTGTGGCTCAGCCCCGCCCCCTTGCGCGCCGTCTCTGCAGCCGCCTGCAACTGCCTCTGCGCCATCAAAATCAGCCCGACACTCTGGTCCAGCTCATCATCGCGCAGGAAAAGGCGGCTATCGGTCAATGGGGGCATAATGGGTCGATTTACTCTTCATCGGTTGACTTCAATATCTACAGTCTGAGAATACACCACAAAGTGCAAGCAAAGGCATACACGAGATGAGCTTCATTCCCTATGACGACCGCGACGGATTTATCTGGATGGACGGCAAATTCACGCCCTGGCGCGAGGCCAAAGTCCACGTCCTCACCCACGGCATGCACTATGCCTCCACCGTGTTCGAAGGCGAACGGGCCTATTCGGGCGAGATCTACCGCTCCGAGCACCACTCCCAGCGCTTGGAAAAATCCGCCCAAATCCTCGGCTTCGACCTCCCCTATAGCGTCGCCGAAATCGAGACCGCCAAACGCGACGCCCTCGCCAAATCCGGCCTCGAAAACGCCTATGTCCGCGCGCTCGCCTGGCGCGGCTCCGAACAAATGGGCATCCTCGCCACCGAAACCTCCGTCCGCGTCGCCGTGGCCTGCTGGAGTTGGGGCGACTATTTCGACAATAAAATGGACGGCATCCGCCTGACAAACGCCGCCTATGCCCGCCCTTCGCCAGAGACCGCCCCCTGCCACGCCAAAGCCGCCGGCCTCTACATGATCTGCACCATCTCCAAACAAAAAGCCCACCTTGAAGGCTATGCCGACGCGCTCATGCTCGACCATAAAGGCGATGTCGCCGAAGCCACCGGCGCAAACATCTTCTTCACCCGCGACGGCGCCCTGCACACCCCGCGCGCCGACAGTTTCTTAAACGGCATCACCCGCCAGACCGCCATCCGCCTCGCCAAAGCCCGCCAGATCGAAGTGATCGAACGCACCATCACGCCAGACGAGCTGTCCACATTCGACGAATGCTTCATCACCGGCACCGCCGCCGAGATCACCCCCGTCAGGGAAATCGCCGAACACCGCTACAAACCCTCAAATGTCTGCGAAGCCCTGATCCACGATTACGACAATCTCGTAAACCGCAAAATGACCCTCGACTGGAACGCCTAAAAACCGCGCCGGATCAAAACAGCGCTCGCGCAAAAAACCAGACCACCCACATCACCACCGCGCTCACCAACGCGCCAATCAACGCGCCGCCAATGCGCACCACCAAGCCAACCTCCGCCCCGCCCAGCACCGACCAGACAATCCACCCGCCAAACCCAAAAGCAAACAAGACAAACATCCAGTCAATAATCCGGTCAATCGCCGAATCCACACGCAGGATTTTGTCCAGCACACGTTTCAAATCCATACCGCCTCCAGGCCCACTCGGCCCATTGCTCCAGTCCCAGCCTAGCCCCCGCGCCCTATAGAAACCCTTAAAAATTCCAATCCAATCGCGCGGGCCCAACCGTCATCCCGGGGCGCGCAGCGAGAGAGCCATCAGCTGGCGAAGCCACATCCCATTGCGCCCCAGACGCAGGGGACAAACAAAACCCCATCCTGAGCGAAGCCGAAGGACGCGGCAAACCCCGAAACGGTCCCCGTCTCCCCAACGAAAACCGGGGTCCGTGGCCACAAAGACCGGATATGCCGTATACCCCACCCAACTTTCGTTGAGGAGACGAAAACATGGGGCCGCCGACAAAGACCCTAACCCAACGTCCGCTCTCGAACGTGTGGGTTCAATGGGTCATCTCAGTCAAGTTCCACCTTGCGGGCAAGGTACTCTCCACGCCGACGTATGCTCGGGTTCAAATCTGACATCAGTTTTCGCGCTATGTCTGCCATCGGCAAGCTAAGTTCGACACCACGGTCGATCACCCTCTGAGCTGCGATCCTTCGAACTTGAGCAGACTTATCTTCTAGAGCTGCAATGAGCATAGATCTTACAGGAGGCTGAATAGAGAGCTTTCTCCGATTCAGAACGGAAACTCTTTTCCTTTCACCAAGAGACTTGTTAGTCCATTCCCAAGCGTGTCCTGTTCTCCAAACCGCTTCCCCGCTTAGTAAGGTTCTCAGAGCAAGTGCGCGGATTGCAGAATCCTTTGACGTTTTCAATATTCGCTCCAAGTGAGGGTCGAAGTTTTCCGTTTGAAGTGCAAAAGACAATGTTGTCGACCCTCGCCGTTCTATCCCTTCTTCCAAACGTTTTGCCAGCACAGCGATCACGTCCGACGCGTGGAAAAATGACATGACGTGCTCAGAAGCTAGATTGTCCCAACGTTTCCAAAAGCTTCGATTTTCTGCAAAGAATGAGAAACTCAAAGCAAGATCATTCGACGCGGTTTCTGGATAGCTTCTATCAATCGCAGAAAGCGCAGCCGTTCTAACAGGTTCGACCCAATTGTTTGCCAAGTCTGCTAAAGCGATTACTTCAATCGGGCTCTTTAGCCGGCCAATTACCTTTAGGAGTGCTCGTTCACGGTTATATCCATTCCCGTCAAATAGAAGCAGATACGGCAAGTCCTTTTCATTTTTCAGATTGTGCTCAAAATTTCGAATTTGTGAATTTGGACGGGGCTCGCGATAATAGCGATGCCATAGATTAGCCAAGTCTCGGACTTCAAACGCAACACGCCGATAGGCATGTGCAGGCACGTCTTTTAGCAAAATCCGAAAAGCTGCTAACTCAGCCGACAACGATGTGCTCTGATACAAATTCGCTCCCAAGGAACTCAGTAGACTCTGTGCGTCTTCGGGAAAGACCGATGATTCTCTATGGCCACGAATGGCCGGATATTCCTGAAGCTCAACCATGATCTACATTACAGCAAGAAACCGGAGACTGAAATCGCATCTTCTCCTCCAACCAAAACCAAACCCAAAGCTTGATCATCAGCCCCTACACCCCCTACTCCACCAACCCACTCGCATAGCCCATAATATGAAAAATCTCGTTCTGCTCGATCACGCCTGCAACGAGTTCCGCGCCCGGACCGCGCGCAAAGACCGGCACATCCTCACCCGCATGGGTTTCTGACGGTGAGGGCAACAGAGCCTGCTGGCGGTAATCGGTCGCCTCGGTATCAACCTCCGAAATGTCCGCACGCACACACTCCGTATTCGGAAGACACGCCGACGGTCCATTGGCATAGCTCAGCGTCGTATACGGCTTGCCATCAGCCGCCGTCGCCGGTGTCCCGCCCGGATAGGTCACCTTACCAAGGATCGGATTGTTACGTTCGGGATAGCCCTGAATGGTCAGCGTGTGCGAATGGTCAGCGGTGACAATAATCAGCGTATCGTCCGCGCTCGTCATCTCCAGCGCCGCCGCAATCGCCGCATCAAACGCCACCGTATCGGCCAGCGCCCGCGCCGCATTCGTCCCATGATGACCATGATCAATCCGCCCCGCTTCCACCATCAGCACATAGCCAGCGTCCTCTTGCGACAGCCGCCCAATCGCCGTTCGCGTCATCTCTTCAATCGACGGCTCACCACCCGCATCGCCCGCCCGGTCCAGCTCATATTTCATATGGCTCGGCTCAAACAATCCAAGCACCCGCGCGCCATCCGAAAGCCCCGCACGCGCGAGCCCCTCGGCATCAAACACCGTCACATGCGCGTCTGACTTCGCCGCCCAGGCCTCGGCCAATTCCAGCCCATCCTTCCGCTTGCCGCGCAAATTCTCATTCTCCGGGTCCGCCTGCCGATGGGTCAGAAAATGCCGCCGCCCACCCCCGAGCGCAATCTCGAAATGGTCCCCCGCATCCCAGTCTATAAATTGCCGCGCCGCATCCGGACACCCCTCAGCCCCCTCCGCGCCCTTCATCTCCGTATCGTCTTCCCAATCGCGATTGACAAGCTCCGCATAGGCCGCCGCCGGTGTCGCATGGGTCAGCCGCGCCGTCGTCACAAGCCCCGTCGCCAGCCCCGCCGCCTCGGCCAGCTCAAACAAAGTGTCCGTGCCATTGCCCTCAAGCGTCGCGCAATTGGAATACGCCGCCCCTTGGGTCACCCCCAGCGTCCGCGAGCGCGACTTGACCCCCGCCACCATCGCCGTCGCCGTAGACGCGCTGTCGGAAACCTGACTGTCATGCGAATACGTCTTCGACAAAGCCGCATGCGGCAGCGTCTCCATCGCCAGCGAATAGCTCTCGCCATCCACGCCCGCCCGCTGCCCGGCATAAATCCGCGCCGCCGTCAGCGTCGAAACCCCCATCCCGTCGCCCACAAACAGAATGACATTGCGCGCCGGTGCCACCTCCATCCGCGCGGCCCGCTCCGCCACAGATGCCGCCGCCGACACATAATAACTGTCCCCCGCCTGCCGCGGCGTCGCGCCCTGACGCCCCTCAATCCCGTCCCGCACATCCACAGTCGCCGCAACGGGCGCATCTCCCGACCCAGAAACTCCCTCACCACACGCCGCAACCAACCCCGCCGCCAAAGCCATCACCAAAATCTTCCGTCTCATCCCGTCTCTCCAATCAGCTCCAAAATCCCAAATCCCGTCAGTCCACAGCCGGCTGCAATTTCGACCGCCGCTTGCCCATTTGCGACAAAAACACACCGACCAGAATCAACCCGCCACCTAAAATCTGCCAGCCCAGCAAGGCCTCGCCAAAAAACCGCCACGACACCGCCGCCGCCACCACAGGCTGCACAAGCAGCAAAACACCGGCAATCGCCGCAGGCGTCCGCCCAAGCCCCGCAATGATCAGCCCCTGCCCGAAACATTGCACAATCACCGCCAGCAAAAGCGGCGCCCGCCAGCCTGCCGGATCCACCGGAACAAATGCCTCGCCCACCAGCGCCGTCACAAATCCCGCCGTCACCATTTCAACCACAGTCACCCAGAACAAAACATCAAGCCCGCTTAGCTCCCGCCGCGCAATCTTTAAGGTCAGCATATAAAACGACACAAGCACCGCCGACCCCACAGCCAGCATGTCACCGCGAATATCGCCCTGTCCCGCCGCCCCGCCGCCTTGGGTGAGCAGCAACGCGCCCCCAATCGCAATCACAACCGCAATCGCCCAAATCCGCGTCACCCGCTCCTTGAGAAAAATCCACGCCAATAGCCCGACACCAATATTGCCCAGATTGAGAATAAACGTCGAATTGGCCACCGTCGTCAGCGTCAGCGCCGCATGCCACAGCGCAATGTCGAGCGCAAAAAACACCCCCGCCATAATTGCAAATCGGTTCGGCATCACCGGCAACCTGCGATGCACCAGCACCACAATCGTAAAAACCATCGGCGTCGCAAACACATACCGCCAGAACGCAATCGCCTGCGGGCCCATCGTATCCACCCCCAGCCGCAAGCCAATCGGCGCAAACCCGATACAAATACCTCCGCACAGGACAATCAGCGGCCCGAGCCAACGGCCGCCACCCCCGTCCGCGCTCATCGCCTCAGTCCCGCTCATAAAGCCCGAACCCGCGCCCGAACGTCCGCCGCCGTCAAACCGGCCTGCCGCATAGCTCGCAATGTCATGGACTGATCCCTTTTGGCAAACCGCTTGCCCGCCGCATCTCGCAAAAGAGCATGATGATGATAGCGCGGGTGTGGCCATCCCATTAGCGCCTGCAAGAGCACATGTATATGCGTGCTGTCGCGCAAATCCTCCCCGCGCACAATATCGCTTACCCCCTGCAAAGCATCGTCATGGGTCACCGCCAAATGATAAGACGCCGGCGTGTCCTTGCGCGCGAGCACCACATCGCCATGCAACTC
>CALLCD010000087.1 GCA_938049795.1 uncultured Hyphomonadaceae bacterium
TGTGTGTCATGAAAAATGTTGATGTGTTTTGGTCGTTTCGGAGTCCTTATTCTTATTTGGCGACGAAGCGGCTTCGGGGGTTGGCGGGGCGGTGGGAGGCGCGGGTTCGGCCTCGGCCGGTTTATCCGATTGCGATCCGTAACCCTCAGTTTTTTGCCAATGCGCCGGAGCAGTGGGTGAGTTATCTGGTGCGGGATATTTTTCGCGTGGCGCAATCGCTCGACCTGCCGCTCGGGATGATGCAGCCGGACCCGGTGGTGATGGACATGGCGACGCGCGAAATTGCGGCCGAACAGCCCTATATTCACCGTTTAACGCGGCTTGGCATATTGGCGTGCGAGGCGGGCGATGAGGCGGGATGGGCGTTTATGGACGAGGTGTCGAGCGTGATCTGGTCGGGCCAGCCGTGGACGACGGGCACGATTTTGGCGGATGCTGCGGGTCGGGCGGGGTTTGATCTGGCCGAACTGGACGCGCGGATTGAAGCGGAAACGGGCCGGATTGACGCGTTGATTGTCGAGAATGAGGCGGCGCAGGCCAAGGGCGGACATTGGGGCGTGCCGCTGATGGTGGTCGATGGTGAGCCGTTTTTCGGGCAGGACCGGATTGATTTGCTCGAATGGCGGCTTGGCGAGCTGGGCGTGCCGCGTCGAGGCTAGTCGATTGCGCTGCTATTTTCGAGGCGGTTTGGCCGCTGCGTCGTGATTTCGCCTTATACAGTCAGCAAGAAATACGATATAGGGTGCGTTCAAGAGACGTTCGGGAATGGAAGAATGAGCATGATGAGCTTTGGCAAGGTGCGCGTAGGCGCTTTGGTGCTGGCCGGATTGGCGCTGGGCGGGGAGGCGCTGGCCAATCCGACAGCGATTGCGCGGTTTAAGGACTGGGCGGTGTTTTCTTCCACGGTGGAGGGGGACAAGGTGTGTTTTGCGGCGACGCAGGCGACCGACAAGGCCCCGCGCTCGGCCACGCATGGCGATGTCTGGTTTTATGTCACGAGCTGGGGGTCGGGGCGGGCGCGTTCGCAGCCGAGCATGAAGGTCGGGTTTGATATGAGCACGGCGGTGCCGCCGTCTGCGCAGATCGGGCGGTCGACCTGGACGCTGTTTGCGAGCGGGAATGAGGCGTTTGCGGCGGATGATGATGATCCGGCGATTGTGCGCGCGCTCAAGCGAGGCTCGGAATTGCGGGTCGAGGCGGTGTCCGAGCGGGAGACGCAGGTGGCGTATCATTTCTCGCTGGCGGGGTCTTCGGCGGCGATTGACCGGGCTGCGGCGAGTTGCCGGTAGGGGTGCAAGTTATATAGAAGCCTTCTCGAGCGCTAGCCAACTTGTGAAGCTTGAGCGTTGCCTGTCGAAGAGCATAAAGTTAAAACGCTCGCGGTCGAGAAGGAAAAGAATGTGGCGAACCATTGTGAATGGATTCATGTTATGCTCGGATTCTACCCTATAGCTATCGACGCGGTCGCGTAAGTTGATGATTGCATCTTCTAGCTGTGACTGTGTAAAGTTCGGATCCCTGTCATTAATCTCATCTACGAAACCGTCGATTGTCTCAGGGGAAAACGTGTAGCCTGGAAATGTGTTCTTTGCTATCGCTAAGAACTGGAACGCGTTGATGGCCGATTTTTCTGAAGATATTGTACTTGGTTGTAGCTGAGTTCCTTGATCTTCTAACTGTTTCGATGCTTGCCGAATAGCTAGGAATTCATGGTCGACTGTTTCAAACTGAGCGGCCAAGGCATTGATCCTCCGTTTTAGTGACGGAGGTATAGATTTCTTGTACTTGATTTTATGGTCTAGCACACTCCACGCATCTTGCACTATTGTCCTGATTTGCAACTCGAATCTCAATCTTCCGAAACGCGTATATTCTGGCAATCTGCGCCGATCTATGTCAATTTTTAGATCCATATGTAAGCCCTTATATCCAAAGGCATCCTCTGTACTTTCCATATCTTGAATTTTGTCAGTTACCTCTAATATCTCGAAATTGTCTTTGATTACAGTGCCAATTTGAGAGACCTCATCTTCATACAAGCATATAACTCTTATCCCTATTAGATCAGTGATGTGATCTTTTATTTCGTAAGGAATTGCAGCTGCTTCGAGATCAGACTGATACTTTAAGGTAAATTTTTTGACCGCCTCTTCTCGATCTTTTACTCTACCAAGAACAGTTAGATCATTGATGCTTTCATGGTTGGCCAACAGAGCGCTAACTAAACTTCTGAAAAAGGACTCCGCATCCATCAATAGTTGCTGGTTCTCAGAGTAAAAGTCTCGGAATGCTGCTTTCTCAGCCTCAAAATCTAAAGACGCCATCCCGCTCCCCTTTGCGTTGTATTTTCGAGCTTGCAATAGATATGGCTGTTAATCAAGTTACATGGACTGATAGGGTACGGCCAATACAATTTTGGCTACAAAGGATGGCTGTTTTGGACAGAGCTTCCTTTTGCTGTGTCAATGGCCAGCCTTTTCTCCGTTGGGGCTTGCCGCCCCCATCCCTAATGGCGGAAGTGGCGCATTCCGGTGAAGACCATTGTGAGGCCGGCTTTGTTGGCGGCGGCTATGACTTCGTCGTCTCGGATGGAGCCGCCGGGTTGGATGATGGCGGTGGCGCCGGCGGAGGCGGCTTGGAGTAATCCGTCCGGGAAGGGGAAGAAGGCGTCGGAGGCGGCGACACAGCCTTTGGTGCGAGGTTCGGGCCAACCGGCGGTTTGGGCGGCGTCTTCGGCTTTGAGGGCGGAGATGCGGGCGGCGTCGATGCGGCTCATCTGGCCTGCGCCGATGCCCGCGGTTGCGCCGTCTTTGGCGTAGACGATGGTGTTGGATTTGACGTGTTTGGCGACGCGCCATGCGAAGAGGAGGTCTTGGAGCTCATCAGGGGTGGGCGCGCGCTCGGTGACGGTTTTGAGGTCGGCTTCGGTGATGCGGCCATTGTCGCGGGACTGGACGAGGAGGCCTCCGGCGACGGTTTTGACCATTGTGCCTTGGCTTGTCGGGTCGGGGAGGCCGCTTGTGATCAGTAGGCGGAGGTTTTTCTTCTTCTTGAATATCTCCAAGGCTTCGGCGTCTGCGCCCGGGGCGATGACGACTTCGGTGAAGATTTTGGTGATCTCGGCAGCGGTCTCGCCGGTCAGCGGACGGTTGAGCGCGACGATGCCGCCGAACGCGGAGGTGCTGTCGCAGGCGAGGGCGGCTTGGTAGGCGCTGAGAGGATCATCTGCGAGGGCGACGCCGCACGGATTGGCGTGTTTGATGATGGCGACGGCGGGCTTGTCGTTGCCGAGTTCGCCGATGAGTTCATAGGCGGCGTCGGTGTCGTTGATGTTGTTGTAGGAGAGGGCTTTGCCCTGGATCAGTTCGGCGGTGGCAACGCCCGGGCGGGCCTCGCCTGTGGTGTAGAAGGCGGCGGTTTGATGGGGGTTTTCGCCATAGCGCAGGGATTGCTGGAGTTTGCCGCCAAAGCCGCGCCAGTCGGGGGCAGGGGCTTCAAGCTCGGCGGCGTACCAGTTGGAAATGGCCGCATCATAGGCGGCGGTGCGGGCATAGGTTTTTGCGGCGAGGGATTTGCGCAGGTCGAGCGTGGTGTGGCCGTCATTCGCTTGGAGGGTTTCGAGGGTGCGGTCGAGGTCGTCTCCATCTGTGCAGACGGCGACGAAGCCGTGATTTTTGGCGGCAGCGCGGAGCATGGCAGGGCCGCCAATGTCGATGTTTTCGATGCAGGTGGCGAAATCTTTTCCGGCGGCGACGGTGGCTTCGAACGGGTAGAGGTTGATGTAGACGAGGTCGATGGGGAGGATGTTGTGGGCTTTCGCGGCGGCGGCGTGGTCTTCATTGTCGCGCAGATATAAAAGCCCGCCATGAACGACAGGGTGGAGGGTTTTGACGCGGCCATCCATCATTTCTGGGAAGCCGGTAAGCTCGGAGACGTCTTTGACGGTGAGCCTTGCGTCTTTGAGGGCTTTGGAGGTGCCGCCGGTTGAGACAAGTTCGATGCCGAGGCTCGCAAGCTTTTTGGCGCGTTCGACGAGGCCGGTTTTATCCGAGACAGAAATCAGCGCGCGGGTGACGCGAATAGGTGACGACATGAGGTAGAGCTCCGCAAGATGGTAGGAGATTGCGTCGTATCATGGAAAGCGGACGGGTCAACCGATAGAGGCGCGCTTTGCCGCTTCCTCTTCTGCTTCGGTCATGCCGACAAGCTGGCAGAGGAGCGGCATGGCTTTGGCGGTGTCGCGGGCCTGGGCGAGTTTGAGCAGGGTTTCGACAGCGAGTTCCGAGTTTGGCTGGACGGTGTCTGGCGGGGCGACTTTGGAGACGCCGTCAATGTTTGTGCCAGAGAGGTGTTCGTCGTCATAGGTCAGGGTTTCGTGTAGCTTGTCGCCGGGGCGCAGGCCGATATGGTTGATGTCGATATCCATGCCCGGGACGAGGCCTTTCATGCGGATGAGGGATTCGGCGAGGGTTTGGATTTTGACCGGCTCACCCATGTCGAGCACGTAGAGGCCGGTTGTGCCCGCAGCGCTTTGTCCGGCGGCGGCGTGGAGGACGAGGTAGACGGCTTCTTCGACGGTCATGAAATAGCGGGTGACGTGTTCGTCGGTGACGGTGACAGGGCCGCCGCTGAGGATTTGCTGCTCAAAGCGCGGGACGACGGAGCCGGAGGAACCGAGCACATTGCCGAAGCGGACCATAGAGACGGCGAGATTGCTGCCAGCGGCGATGTCGGAGACGATGATCTCGCTGGCGCGTTTGGTGGCGCCCATGACATTGTTTGGCTCGACGGCTTTGTCGGTGGAGATCAGGACGAAGCGTTTGGCATTGCAGGCGAGGGCTGCGCGGGTGGCATTGGCTGCGCCGCCAATATTGGTAAGGATCGCTTCGCAGGGATTGGCTTCCATGAGCGGGACATGTTTGAGGGCGGCGGCGTGGATGACGATGTCGGGCTGTGTTTCGATCATCGTGTCTTGCAGGCGGACGGCATCGCGGACATCGCCGAGCACGGCGTGGCAGTCAATCTCGGGATATTGGGATTCAAGGAAATAGTTGATCTCGTAGAGATTGTACTCGGAACTGTCGTAGACGGTGATCTGGCTTGGGCCGAGGGCGGCGCATTGGTGGACAAGTTCTGCGCCGATGGTGCCGCCTGCGCCGGTGATAAACAGACGCGCGCCGCTGACCAGTTGCTCGATGGGGGCGAGATTGACTTGGCGTTCGCGGCGGCCCAGCAAGTCGGCGGGGCGGACTTTTTCCAATTGTGCGCCTTCATTTGCGGTGGCGATGGACATGACTTTGCAACCGCGCTCGGAGGCTGCGGCGAGAATGGCGGGCATGTTTTCCCGGGCCCGTGCCTCGCCAACTGCTGCGACCCACGGATAGGTGCCGTAGCGCGCGTTTAACAGGTCGAGCCGGCTGCCCAGATCAGCCAGCCGTCCCTGCACCGTCATGCCGCGGATAATCCGTCCTGTTTCCATCCCGCCAATTTCGATCAGGCCCAGCACTTGAAGCGGGGAGCCTTCGGGGGCGTGCTCCATCTGGCGCAGAGCTTCGGCAAGGGCGTTCTCATCCCCGACGAGAATGGTGCGGGGGGCGTCTTTGCGGCGTGAGCGGAAAAGCTGGAAGGGGCGATTGGTCGAGCGCAAGAGGGCGAGCATGCGGCCGGAGAAGAGCAGGGTCAGCCAAAGCGGCAGGGCAATCAGCAGGCTGGCGCGCGGGAAGCCGTCGAGCCGGTTCCACAGGAACATCATGGGGATGAAGATCAGCGCGCTGAAGCTGACGGCTTGAATGATCTTGAGAGCATCTGGCCAGCCAACATGTCGCCAGACCTGGCGGTGGACCTGAAAGGCCAGAAACGCACTCATGGCCGAGAACATGAAAATCAGGCTGGCTGTTAGAGGGATATGATCGGGGAAGGGCCGCGAGGTGAACTCGCCAAACAGACGCCATCTCATTTCGATTGCGGCCAGCATGGTGATGAAGGCCATGATCATGTCGAACCCGAAGGTCAGACTCATGGCGCGGCGGGCCTCATAAATGGGTTTCATGATGGTCCCTGCTCCTTGCGAAAACCCCAGCGTATGCAGTTTGGTGGTGTGGCGCCGTCACCATTGGGGTCAGCCCGACCGCTCATGACGATTTGGACGGTTGGCTCGATCAGCCCACGGCCGAGATAGCGCGACAGTTCCAGCCGTGTTCCAGGATGTGTGGTCCGGAACCGCCACAGCGCGCCGGTTTCGGTTTCAAGGTCGATGGCATCATTGCGTGTGGTGGCCTTGATGCTTGGATGTAGGTGGAAGCGGATGTCGAAGCTGACAAATTTGCCGGTTTCGTCAAGGGATCGGGAGACGGGCCGCACGAGGGAGTCTTCGCCGGTGAGACGGTCGCCGCCGCCAGACATGAACAGACGCCGGCGATGGATCAGGCCGAAGCGTTCTTTCCAGCCGCCATGCTGTGCGTCGAGCCAGATTTCATCCGCTTCTTCGAGCCGTTTGGCGGAAATGCCGACCGGGCCTTCGGGAGAGAGCAGACGGGTTGGTTCGAACGTGATGAAGGGGCTGGCGTCGCGTCCGGCGAGGCTGAGGGTGGAGTGGGCTCCGGTGCGGCGGACGGCGGCTTGCCAGCCGAGATTGACCTCGGGCGAGAAGCCGCAGGAGGTGATGATCCGGTCTGGCCCGTCTGACAGTTCGAAACCGAGCGGGCCGGAATGGGCCTGTCCGGCAAATAGGGAAGGTGGGGCGGCACCGGCGTCGAGGATGAGGCAGAGCTGTTTCTTTTTGAGCTTCTGGAAGCCGGACTTCATCGCAAAGCTGAAATTGCGCGGGGGTATTTCGAGCGTCGCCAACACGGATCTTACGGCTTCGGGGCGTGCCTCGCTGCCAGCGTTGAACGGGCACAGTCCACCATCGGCCAACTGGAAGAAAGCGAGCATGGCCCCCATGCGCGGGATCCATTTGGCAAAGAAGGCCGGTTCCTCGCGTCCGGCCCGCGCCACAGCATCGCGCAGGATGATAAGATCGGTCAGCGCGCGGAGCAGAACTTCGGGTGAGCGGGAGACGTGGCCGCCATCGGGGAGGATCTGGGCGGTGCATTCTGTTTCGAGCTGGGCGAGCGCGCCCTCGGCACCGCGTCCTTCGCGCAGACAGAGGGCTTCAGCGACCAGCACACAGACGCCGCGCCAGCGTGTGGCCGGATCGGTGCAGGTCTCAAGACTGTTGCGCACGAAGCGGGCTTGCTGGACGAGGGCGTCAAGGCGGGTCCGGCAGATCTCGGGGGGGGCAGTTTCGAACAGGGCGGGTCCGGCGAGCATCCATTCCCAGACCCGCACCACGAGCGGGGAGAGCCGCCAGTGAAAGCTGTGGAATTTTCCAAAATGCGTAATCCAGCTATCGACAAGCGCGCGCGCTTTATCGGCACCAGCGGGGCCTTCGCCCAAAAGTGCGCTGAGCCATTCGAAGCGGTGGAGCCGGTCGCTATAATGTCTTGAAGGCGCGGGAATGGTCCACGGTGCCCCGCCGTTCTGGAGTTGCAGGCGTTCATGGCCGATCCGCCAGCCATCGGTCATCAACACGTGGGCGCGATCCAGATCGGGGGGAATAATCGGCTGTAGGAAGGGCAGGAAGCGGTTCGGAGGGCGGTTGCGCGCGTCATCGGTGCGTTTGCCGGGCTGATCGTCAGGTGCAGATTTGATGGAATCGCCCGCTATGCCAGCAAAACGACGCCAGATAATAGCATCGTCTTTTTGGTCCGGATTAACAATCAACTCTACGTCCGACGCGCTCATTCTGTCTCCCGCGACATGCCTAGATCGTATGATTCTTGCGCAATGCCCTGATATTGTCAGCATAGCTGCTCGGGTCGCCCTTGAAAACAGCGGAACCTGCAACAAGTGACGTTGCGCCAGCTTTGAGAATGGACGCGGCATTTTCGGGCGTGACGCCGCCATCAACCTCAAGGATGATGTTGCGGTCTTTCGCGTCGATTTTGGCGCGCAATTGGCGGATTTTTTCGAGCTGGTTCGGGATAAAGCTCTGGCCGCCAAAGCCCGGATTGACCGACATGACGAGGATCAGGTCGAGCTCGTCGAGGAGGAAATCGACCCAATGGGCCGGTGTGGACGGGTTGAGCGCAATGCCGGGCTTCATGCCAGCGGCGCGAATGGCCTGCAATGTGCGGTGGGCATGGGGGTCGGCTTCGGGGTGGATGGTGAGAATGTCGGCGCCCGCATCGGCGAATGCGTGGATATAATCGGCCGGATTGGAGATCATCAGATGGACATCGAAGGGTTTTTTCGAATGCGGGCGGAGCTTTTTCAGTATGGGCGCGCCAAAAGTGAGATTGGGCACATAATGTCCGTCCATGACATCAACATGGATCATGTCTGCGCCCGCGGCATCAATGGCGGCAATTTCTTCTCCGAGGCGCGCGAAATCGGCCGAGAGAATGGAGGGGGAGATGAGTGTATCGGTCATGCGGCAAGGGGGTAGGACCAAATGCCCGCTCGCGCAAGACGCGAACGAGTATGTGAGACATGTTTAATGGAAGCCGGAATGGGGGCCGGAGAGCGGGTTAACCTTCGGGGATGACCACGAAGCCGCTCGGGCGGTCGATGACGAAGACTTTTGTGCCGACCGGAATGCCGTTGCCTGTGCCAAGCTGGGGAAATTCCTCGACCACGCCATTGGTGCCGCGAATGAGGTAGGAGAAGCCTTGCCTGCGTCCGGATGCGCCTTCGATGGCATTGCCGAGGAGGCCGCCTGCGACCGCGCCGCCAAGTGCGCCAATGGCCTGGGTGGAGTTGCGTCCGCCAACTTGCGAGCCTGCGAGACCGCCACCGACTGCACCGACGGTTGCGCCAACGCCGGAATTGTTCCCGCGCACGGTGATCGGGGTTGCGGCGACGATGGTGCCTTCGAAAATTGCGTTAGAGCTGCCAATGTCCTGCGCTGTGACGACCTGACCGGGGGCGGATTGGCTGGCGCAGCCGGTGAGGGCGAGCGCGACCGCGCAAAATAGGGTGCCTGCGAGGGCGGATTTGCGTTTGTCCGTTCTGGATGGGGTCGTGTTCATACGCTTACACCTTTTTCAAAATCGTAGGGGAAAGATAGCAATCGGGGGCTGAATACCAAATGAACTCATTGTGTGGCGAATCTGGGGCCGCTTGTGAAGATGGGTTCGAGTTTATGCAGTCGGGACGCGCAGACGGGCCATATAGAAGATATCGCTCTCGATCTGGTTGTCCGGATGGGGGAGGGTTAACAGGTCGCCTTCGGGGGTGATCCGGTCGGTGAAGCCGGGGACATCTGTGGGTGTGATCGGCGCACGGGTGCTAAGACCTGCCTCAATTGCGGCGTTGACCACATCGAGCCCTTCGGCTGGTACAGGACTGCAAACGCAATAGATGACGGTGCCGCCGGGTTTTGTCATGTTTATGGCCGCTTCGAGGAGGCGTTTCTGGATCGCCGGATAGCGGGTGATGTCATCCTTGTGTTTGATCCATGCGCCTTCGGGGTGACGCCGCAATGTGCCCAGCGCCGAGCAGGGGGCATCGACGAGGACGGCGTCGACGGGGGATTCGGGGGTCCAGTTTTCGCCTGCGGCAGCTAATATGTGGGTATTTTCGGCCAAATTGGTGCGTTTTAGGTTGTCTTTGAGGCGATCGAGCCGTTTTGCGGAGCGGTCGATTGCGGTGATGTGTGCACCGGTGGCGGCCAATTGCATGGTTTTGCCGCCCGGGGCTGCGCAGAGATCGACAATGTGCTGGCCGGCTTGCGCGTCTATCAGCTTTGCGGGCAGGCTGGCACCGGCGTCCTGTACCCACCAATCGCCTGTCTCGAAGCCCGGGAGGGTTTCGATCTGGCCGGTTGGGATTTGTATGCTGGCATTGGGCAGGGCTTTTGCGTCGATATTGGCCGCTTGCATCTGCTCCAAAACGGCATTTGGGGCGGTTTTGGCGGTGAGTTGCAGGCTGGGTTCGGCCTGTTGGTGGCGGGCGAGGCGGGTGGCGGTGTCTTCGCCGAGGCTCGATGTCATGGTGAGGGCGAGCCAGTCGGGCCATGTTTCGAGCGCGTGGGCGGCGTCGAAGGCGGTCCGGTCGCTGGCGGCTTTGCGCAGGACGGCGTTCAGGAAGCCTGCCGCTTTGCGGGCGCGGGGCCAGAGTTTTGCAGCGGCGACGGTTTCGCCCACGGCGGCATGGGCGGCGGTGTCCATGAGCCAGATTTGCGCTGCGCCGACTTGTAAGAGCGCGCGTGAGGGCGGGGTGGCGGTGTCGAGCGGGCGGGAGAGGAAAGGGGCCAAACCGGCATTGATGCGGCCCAATTGGCGCAAGGCGGCGCTTGCCATAGCGCGGGCAAAGCCCCGATCAGGGCCGGTCAGGCGGGTGTAGGATTTGGTGAGTGTCATGGCCTCGTCGAGCGTGCGGCGTTCTTCAAGGACGCACATGAGGATTTCGGCGGCGGCGAGCCGAGCGCGTGCGCCGCTCATCCCCAGGGCCGTGCGGCGTGCTGGCCAGCGGGGACGGGGATGTTCATCTCGCCTGCAAGCTTGTGCAGGGCCGCGATGCGGTTGGCGGTGACGGGGTGGGTGGAGAACATATTGTCAGCGCCTTTTCCAGCGAGCGGATTGATGATGTAGAGGTGGGCGAGCGCGGGATTGCGCTCGGCCTGCCGGTTGATATTGGCGCGGGCGCCCCGGTCGATTTTTTTAAGCGCCGAGGCGAGCCATAAGGGATTGCCGCAAATCTCAGCGCCGACGCGGTCTGCTTCATATTCGCGCGACCGGCTGATTGCCATTTGCACGAGCCCTGCGGCCATCGGCGCAACCAGCATGATCAGGAGCGAAGCGAGGAAGCCGCCGCGTTCGCGGTTGCCAAAAAACAGTGCCAGGTTGGCGAGCATGGTGATGGCACCTGCAAATGTGGCGGTTATGGTCATGGTCAACGTGTCGCGGTTCTGGACATGGGCCAGCTCGTGCGCCATGACGCCTGCGACTTCCTGCCGGTTGAGGGTTGCGAGCAGGCCTGTGGTGGCGGCGACGGCCGCATTTGCGGGGTTGCGGCCAGTGGCAAAGGCGTTCGGCTGGGGGGTGTCGATAATGTAGACTTTCGGGGTCGGCATGCCCGCACGCGCAGCGAGATCGACGACATCGCTCGCAAAAGCGCGTTCGATGGGGGAGCGGGCCGAGCCGTCGACCTCGCGCGCATTGTTCATGCGCAGGACAATTTTGTCGGAATTCCAATAGGAGACGCCGTTCATGACCACGGCGACCCCGAAGGCGATCATCATGCCAATCTCGCCGCCCACGATGAAGCCGACGCCCACAAACAGGGCAGTCATCACGGCAAGCAGAGTGTAGGTCCGCATTGTGCTCATCATGGGGGTGGTCCTCGCTGGTCTCGTGGGTGTTATCCCTGTAGTATGTGTATATAGGAAGGGTTAACCGCTTTAGGAGTCTGGAACGGAAAATGGCGAAACAAACGGGTAAATCGAGGTCTGGGCCTGCAAAAGCGCTGACGCCTGAGGCGGAACGGGCCCTGGCGGAGGCCGAGGCGCGGCGGGCGGCGCGTTTGGTAGCGCAAGAGGCGCGCGGTGAGACGCCTGCGGAAAAGGGCGGGCCCCAAGGCGAGGAGCCGACGCGATATGGCGATTGGGAGCGCAAGGGGATTGCGTATGACTTTTAGCGGGGCGGGGGCTGGTTTTTTGACGATTTGCGGCATTTTGGGGCGACGCGCGCGAGGCTTGTAATTAACCAAACGGCTTCGCCTTGCGCGTGTTCTGGCTTGTTCTGCACGCGGTTTTGCGTCTGAATGGGGCAAATTTAGTGGGTTTGGTTCATTTTCGCTGGTTTGGCGGGCGGGGCCGATCTGGTTTGTAGGATATGATATGACACAGCGTTTTGCTCTTTTCGCCTTTGCTTTGACCTTTGCTGTTGGCGGTGCCGCGTTTGCGCCGGTGGCTCATGCGGATGGGAAAGCGGCCATCAAACCGCCCGTGGTTATTACACCTGCGCCTTTGCAGGAGGGGACTTTGCGCGGGGCGCCGCAGCCGGTCAATTGTTGCCCGACGCCTGCGCCGGTTCAGCCGCGGATTATTTCGCGCACCGTGAGCACGCCTGAGTCGCGTGGCTTGCGGCTTGATGACAGTTTTGTCTTGGCGATGAATGGCGGCGTGGGCACGGGCGTGTCGGATGTGGCGCTTGGTGGCGGTGCGTTCGGGAGCGGATTTGGCGGGAATGATTTTGGCCGGAGCCAGCGGTTCAGATTTGCACGGCAGGCGGGACGGTTTAATCGCGGTCGCCGGTCGGGTCGGCGCGGGTTTCGGGGTGGCCGGTCGGGCGGTCGTCGCTAGGATTTCGCGTCCGTTTTGAGCTTTCGCTCGCGGAGTGTGATCAGGAGGGCGGCTGCGACGATGATCGCGGTGCCGTACCAGACATTGTTTTCGGGCAGGGCTTTGAAGATAAGCCAGTCGGCGAGCGCGGCCATAGGCAGGCGGAGATAATCGACCGGCGCGAGGAATGACGCGTCGCCCACTGTCATGGCGCGGATATAGCAATATTGGCCGATGACACCTGCAAGCGACATGGCGATGAGATAGGTCCATTCGCTGCCGACGGGGACATCGAAATGGGTGAACAGGAATGGCGCGAGCAGGACGGTTGAGAGCAGATTGGCCCAGATCAGGAGCGTCATGGCCGAATGGCTCGCGCTGAGGGATTTGACCATGATGATGGCGCCCGCAAAACCGAGCGCGCTGAGCAGGGCCAAGGCGACACCGGGATTTATGACAAATGCGTCCGCGCCTTCGCCTGAGGGCAGGACCATGACGAGAATGCCGACAAAGCCTACAAGCACAGCGCCCCAGCGCCAGCGGCCAACTTTCTCGCCGAGCAAAATGGCCGCCAGCAAGGTGATGAATAAGGCACGCGAGAAGGACAGGGCGTTGAATTGCGAGAGGGGGAGCTGGTAGGTGTCGGAAATGGCGTACATGCTGGCGATGAAGGCGGCGGTTCCGCATAGGCTGCGCAGGAAAACGGTTTTTGGGCGGGTAATTTTGAGCACGCTCACCCCGCGATGCAGGATGATCGGTACGGTGACCAGCAGGCCGACAAAGGAGCGCCAGAAGGCCAGAACGAGCGGGTCCTGGCTTGAGGAGAGTTGTTTGGCGAGGACAAGGAAGCCGGTGAAGAAGAGCCCCGAGAGGATCAGCCACAACATGCCCCTAATATTACCCGTCAGTGCGGGGGCGTAAGGGGCGGGTTTTGTCATCGGTGGGTCACGTCGTCTTCGCGGCGAGCATGGCGTCGCGCATGGCTTCGGCCTGTTCGATTGTCAGGCCAAGCGCATTGAGAAGTGGGCCGGGGTCTGAGGTGTCCCAGGAATGGCGCGGGCCGACGGTCATGCCGCCATCGACGGTAAATTCCGAGCCGGTGATGAAGCTTGCCGCATCCGAGGCGAGGAAGGCGGCCATTTCGGCAATGTCGCGGCCGTGGCCGACGCGCCCTGCGGGCTGCATTGTGCCGCCATTCTGGGCGATCATTTCAGACATTTGCAGTGAGACTTCCTTGGAGACGCCGAGCGAGTTACCGAAGATGGAGGTGGCGATGAAGCCGGGCAGGATGGCATTGACGCGGATTTTGTCACCGGCGAGTTCGGCGGCGGCGAGGCGTGAGAAATGGGCAACGCCTTTCTTGGCGACGGAATAGGTGATCGGGGCGTAGCCTGCGCACACGGCTGAGATCGAGGAAGTGTTGATGACCGAGCCGCCGCCATTTTCTTTGAGATAGGGAATGGCGAATTTTGTTGCGGCAAAGACCGAGCGCAAGAGCAGCGCCATCGTCTGGTCGTAGCCGTCAAGATCGAGCTCTTCGAGCCGCGTCGGGGTGCCGCCGCTGCCGGCATTGTTGAATAAGATGTCGAGCCGGCCGAACGCCTCGTGGCCTTTGGCGAGCGCGTTTTGCAGGTCTGCGTCTTGGGTGACATCGCAGTGGACAAAGCGGACGCGGTCTGAGCCGAAGCGGGTTTCGAGGGCTTTGCCGGCTTCGTCCTGTACGTCGGCGGCGATGACGCTTGCGCCGCGTTCTACGAAAAGCTCTACGGAGGCGAGACCGATGCCGCTTGCTGCTCCGGTGATCATCGCTGTTTTGCCGTTTAAATCCGTCATGTGTTCGTGCCCTTGTGAGAAGATATATTCATCACAAGGTCGCGCCCGCGCGCAGGGGAAGTCAATGGGGTGGAGAAAATTTCGAGGGCGGGGCAGGCTGCCCGACGAGGCCGCCTAGGGCAAAAGCGCTAGCCGGATCGGACGGAGCCAGCGTTCGCGGTCGAGATCATAGATCCGGAATGTTGTGGCCCAGTCAAAGTAGCACCAACTGATATTACGGTCTTCGGCAGCCATGCGCACTTCGCGTGTCCATTTGGCGCGCTGGCGCTGTGGCACATCGGCATAGACCCCGAACTCGCCCAGAAAAACGGGTGTTCCGGTGCGCAGCCTGTAATGGGCGGCCGCTGAC
>CALLCD010000088.1 GCA_938049795.1 uncultured Hyphomonadaceae bacterium
TTCGTCACGCCCTGATCAGACATCGAGCAGCACAGACACAAACACGCTGCGGCCCTCGCGGATGACATGCATCAGCAGCGGCACATCGGGTTGGTTTTCCGCCACCTCGACACGGTCCTTGAAATCCCGCGCGCTGGTGACTCTTTCAAACCCAACCTCGATGATGACATCACCCTTGAGTATCTGACCAAAAGAGGGCCCGCGCGGAGAGACAGACAAGACAAGCGCGCCGCGCACATCGGACGTGATGCTGTATTGCCGCCGCGCTTCGTCATCAATGGCGCCGGTTTGCAGCCCGACCGAATTGTTCGCCAGTCCGCCATCGGGCAGCTCTTTGCGCGGCTCGTCGTCTTCCTCGCGCTCAAGTTCGCCAAGCTTGACCTGCGCTTCGGTGCGTCTCTTGTCGCGGATCAGTTCAATGATCACCGTCTTGCCAATTTCCGTGTCCGCCACAATCCGCGTCAGACTGCGCACACCTTCAATCTCGCGGCCATCAATCGTCAGCAACAAATCGCCCACTTCAAGGCCAGCGCTCGCCGCAGGCCCCTCCTCGATCAGTTGCGTCAACAGAACGCCCTTGCTGCCAGAGACGCCGTAAGCGGTCGCAATGTCTTCGGTCACGGGCTGCACATTTACGCCCAGCCACCCCCGACGCGGCGCGCCAAACTCGATGATCTGGTCGGTGATCTGCCGTGCCAGATTGGCCGGAATGGAAAAGCCGATCCCGACCGAGCCGCCCGTGGGTGAGATAATCGCCGTGTTCACGCCAAGCACTTCGCCCGACAGCGTGAACAGTGGTCCGCCCGAATTGCCTCGATTGATTGCGGCATCGGTCTGGATGAAATTGTCATAGCGGCCAGACTGGATGTCCCGCTCAAGCGCGGAGATAATCCCGGCCGACACCGACCCGCCAAAGCCAAACGGATTGCCGATCGCCATCACCCAGTCGCCGACTTCCGCGCCATCGCTGTCGGCGAAACTGACAAAGGGCAGCGGCGTCTCGCTCTCGACTTTGAGCACGGCCAGATCCGTATCGCTGTCGCGCCCGATCAGCGTCGCCCGCAAGGTCCGGCCATCGGAGAACACCGCTTCAATTTCGTCCGCCGCTTCGATGACATGATTATTGGTCACGATCAGCCCGTCTGACGAAATGACAAACCCCGAGCCAAGCGCGCCCTGCCGCCGGAACCCTTCATCATCATCCGGCCGGCCAAAGAATGGATTGAACCGCTCGATCTCGCTGCCTTCGGGAAAGGTGGGAAGCCGCGTCGCCACAGTCTGGCGGGTCGAAATATTGACCACGGCCGGCATCAGCTTTTTGGCCAGTCCGGAAAAACTGTCCGGCGCCTGGCTCGCCTCTACGCGTGGTCCGTCAGACAGATCAAGCCCGGTCTGGGCAAAGGCCGGGCCCGGTCCTGCAAAACCGATCACGGCTCCGCCGATAAGCCCGCACAGCGCCCCGCAAAATGTCTTGATCATGCCGGTCCGTCTCCTGAAAAACCTGTTCAGACAGCAATCTAAACCGGCCATTAGCTGCGCGCAACACACGATAATTTGGGTCAGAAACTGACCGCCGCAAAGAGGATCGCTGCGCCAATACACGCGGCCACAAGCCCCGCCATCCGCAGATCCTCCACAGACACATCGCGCATCTGCAACATCATCCGGCGGATCAGGGCGGGCATCAATCCGAAGATCAGCCCGTCCATCAATATCCAGAACCCGATCCCGAACGCGATCAGGCCCCAGACATCGAAGGTCACGCTCATCTGGCGCCTGCTTGCTGTTCAAACACGCGGCACAGATTGAGATTTTCCGGCGACACGACAACGCGCGTGCCTTCCTTGATCGCTTCTTCGCAGGCTACAAGCGAGCGATAGAAGCGGAAAAAGTCCGGATCTTTGTTGTAGGCATCGGCGTAGATCTCGTTCCGTTTGGCGTCGCCTTCACCGCGCGTCTCCTCGGAAATGCGGCGCGCTTCGGCGCGAATAATCGTCGCTTCACGCTCGGCCGTTGCCCGAATACGCAAGGCTTCTTCCTGGCCTTCCGAGCGGATCAATTGCGCTTCAAGTTCACGGGTTGTCCGCATCCGGTCATAGACCCGTTCGGAGTTCGCCGCTGGCAAATCGGCTCGCCGGATCCGTACGTCGATAATGTCGATGCCATTGCCGAGCATGTTCTCATTGACCGCTTCACGGATCGTATTCATCAGCGATGAGCGCTGACCGGAAATAATCTCCGGCGATTCCACAGAGCCAAGCGCGTCACGGATCGAGCTTTCAGTAAATCTGTTAAGCTGCACTTCCGCGCCCCGCTCAGTGCGCAAACGCTGGTAGAACTTCAACGGATCGCTGATCCGCCACCGCACAAAAGCGTCCACCAAAAGCCGCTCCTGATCGGATGCCAGCACTTCGATATCGGCAATATCCAGACCGAGGTTCCGCTTGTCCAGCGTGACCACATTCTCGATAAAAGGTGTTTTGATGTGCAGACCTGCTTCATCGGAGCCGGCTTCATTGCGCACTTCGACAGGTTCACCGAGGCGCAGCACCAGCGCCTGCTGATATTGCTCGACCACATAAAGCGTGTTCGCGCCAACAATGACGAGCGCCAGTACGGCCAGACCTAAAATCCAGGAAAATATTTTCATGTCACTCTCTCCTATTGGCCGCGATTGCCGAGCCGGTCGAGCGGCAGATAAGGCACCGCGCCAGCATCACTATCGAGGATTGTCTTGTCGGAACGGCCGAGCACCGTTTCCATTGTCTCAAGGAACATGCGCTCACGCGTCACCCTCGGGGCCTTGCGATACTCTTCGTAAATCTGCTCGAATCTGGACGCTTGACCGGTTGCATCCGCGATGACCTGTTCGCGATAGGCTTCGGCCTGTTGAATAATCACTTGCGCATCACCGCGCGCCACCGGCACCGTTTCGTTTGCAAATGTTGTCGCCTGATTTCGCAATGTGGTCGCATCCTGCGCGGCGTTCACCACATCGAGGAAAGCGTCGATCACAGGCTCGGGCGCATCGGCCTTGGCGATCTGGATGTCGAGAATTTCAACCCCCGCATCATAATCAGTCAGAAGCGCCTGGGTCAGATCACGCACCTGGGTCTGCACGCCAACCCGTTCGGTGGTGATAATGTCCTGCAAATCACTTTTACCGACCACTTCACGCATCACGCTTTCGGCCACCGCTTTGACCACGTCCTGCGGGTCGTCCACGTTCAGGATATAGTCTTGCGGCTGAGCCGAATCGATTTTCCAGAAGACGGAGAATTGCACGTCCACAATATTCTCGTCGCCCGTCAGCATAAGCCGTTCAGATGAAGATCGTGTTCCGATGCTGATCTCGTTTTGCTGCTCGACCGGCAGGACGATGTGTTTCTCAATGGGTGACGGCAAATGCACATGGAAACCCGGCGGGAAATTGTCCACAAACTTGCCAAACCGGAAGATCGAGGCCTGTTGCCCCGCATCGACCACCACAACGCCAGTGGCCAGCCATGCCACCAAAGCGGCCAGTCCGAGAAATATGAAGCCGCCCTTGCCAAGCCCGCCGCCGCCTTTGCCGCCGCGACCGCGTCCGCCGCGACCGCGAAAACGTTCCTGCATCCGGCGCATCTGTTCTTCAAGGTCAGACCCTCCGCCTCCTCCGCCGCCGCCTGAGCCGCCACCGGACCCGCCGCCAGACCCGCCCGGCTTGTTCCACGGTGAGCCGCCATTGCCGCCCCCGCCGCCTGAGCCGCCCGATCCGCCGCCCCAAGGACCACCCGCCTGTTTGGGGGGATCTATATTATTGTCACCGTTGCTGGGCACGATATGCCACTCCTCTATCAGACCGCACAATTGCTATTCTATGGGGATATGTGCATGACACCCCCCAAGCTTCAAGGAGTCCGTATAGATGTTTAAGCCAAAAGCTGCAAAGGTCGCAGGGCTGGAACAGGCCATAAAGGACGCTTTGGGCGCGCCGGACTGGCTCGAATTTGTCCGCGTGACCCCCGGAGGACAGGCGAGTTTGATCCTCAAAGCCGATCCGGATGACCTCAAAACCACCGAATCACAACGCATTATGGCCGAAAGCGTCGCCCGCAGCGTGCGCGGCATTACCGGCGTCAATATTGCGCTCACGGCCGAAAAACCTGCCCAATCGGCCCAAACGCCCCCTGTTTCCCCGCCGCCGCCAGACCCAAGCGTCCGCCGCGTTCGCAAAGGCGCGCGGCTCTCCGATGAAGCGCTCGCCCAATCCGCCCCCACGCGCGCCGCGCTTACGAACATCCCCGGGATTTCCCGCATCATCGCCGTCGCCAGCGCCAAGGGCGGGGTCGGCAAATCGACGGTTGCGGTTAATCTCGCCGTTGCTTTGCAGAAAACCGGCCTCTCGGTCGGCCTGCTCGATGCTGATATTTACGGCCCGTCCATCCCGACCATGCTCGGCACGGTGGACGCTGATCCACGCGCGGGCGGCGACAAAAAACTCATCCCCGTCGAAGCGCATGGGCTCAAATCGCTCTCGATCGGCTATCTCGCTGACCCGGACGCCCCGATGATCTGGCGCGGGCCGATTGTCATGTCCGCCATCACCCAAATGCTCAATGATGCCAGTTGGGGCACCGAGGACGCGCCGCTCGATGTGCTGGTGATCGACACCTCGCCCGGCACAGGCGACGCCGCGCTCACCCTCGCCCAACGCGTGCCGCTAACCGCTGCGATCATCGTCACCACGCCTCAGGAGATTGCGCTGGCCGATGTCCGGCGCGGCGCCGCGATGTTTGCCAAGACGGCGGTGCCCGTGCTCGGCATTGTCGAAACGATGAGCTGGTTTGAAGACCCCGCCGGCAATCGCCATGCCGTGTTCGGCGAAGGCGGCGGTAAAGCGATGGCAGACCAGCTCGGCCTGCCGCTTCTGGCGCAATTGCCGCTGCTGACCGCGATCCGCGAAGGCGGCGACACCGGCACCCCCGCCGCCACCGGCTCAGACCAAGCGGCGGACCTCTTTGCCAGTCTCGCAGTCACCGTCCTCGACCAGCTTGAAAGCCTCGACACGTTCCCTGCGCCGGAGATTATTTTCGAGGATTAGCCAAACCCGCGCAGCTCCAGCGGTTACCGCCAATAATTGTTCGCGCTGGCGACCGTCTGGAAATTCGTCGCCACAACGTGCGATGCCATCGTCAGGCTGTCGGCATTGTTCTCATAGTCCGCCCGCAGCCGCGTGCGCGCCGCATCATCGGGCTGGGTTTTCTTCACCGCCATGCGCGAGAGTTTGAGCGCCAGTTCAAATCCCTGCTCCGGCGTCTCGGTAATAAGGCTTGGTAACCAGGACATATAACGCTCCTTCAATCTGCTCTCTTGCGTCCAGCCTTGCTACAAGGGCGGAGGGTCAAGTCAAGCCAATCGACAAACCCGCTACCCCCGATCCCCGGGGAACACTTCCACCCCATCGACCTCCAGCCGGAACAAATCAGGCCGCGAATAATGCCCCGCCGGATCAGACGACACTTTGCATTTGCGCACCAGCGCCATGTCCGCGTCCGCCGTCAGGATGCCTTCTTCATTCATCAGCGGTCCGGCGATAATCTCCCCACGCGGATCAATAATCGCCGCCCCGCCATTATGGTCGAACTCGTAAAGCGAGGCCCAGCGTTCGGGCACATGCGCCTTCATCCGCAGCCCCGCCGAGCAGATCACATAGGCCCCCGCCTGCGAGGCAAACGCCCGCGAGAGCAATAATTGCCGCGCCCAGACCGGCGCGCTTGGCGCAGGGTTCGGCTCCTGCCCCGGCCATGCGGCAACATGCACATCCGTGCCGCGCGCCATCATCGTATAGGCCGGCAGGACCGCATTATGCTCCCAACAATTGAGCGCCGACAGCCGCCCCCAGCTGCGCGCCTGCGGGAACAAGCCCTTGGCATCACCATCTCCCCATACGGAGCGTTCATGATGGGTCGGCTTGATCTTCCGGTGCCGGTTGAGCACCTTGCCCTCTTTGCCGATCGTGACCATCGTGCAGTAAAGCGTCGCTTCAGTTTGCGGGTCAAGCTCATTGATTCCAATGACAATATCCGCCTTGACGCGCTTGGCCGCCTTGCACAGAGCGGCGATCTCCGGCCCGTCGAGCAAGATCCCGTTCGCCAGCAATTCCGCCGCCGCATCCCACCATGTCTCGCCAAGCGGGCTGTCGATGAAAAATGGATAACCCGGCAGCCACGCCTCACCGAACGCGATCACGTCCGGCTTGTCTTTTGCCGCGCGGTCAATCCAGTCGAGCGCGATTTGCAACGCGGCTTGTTTGTCAAAGAATGCGGAGGCGGCCTGAACGGTCGAGAGGCGAACTGTGTCTGTCATCTCTTCGGATTAACAGCGCGCGCCAATCCCGTCCAGCGCCTATCCGCCCGCCAGCGCCTCGCGCACCGCCGCAAGCGCTGCCTCGGCCTTGGCCCCATCCGGCCCGCCCGCCTGCGCCATATCCGGCCGTCCGCCGCCGCCCTTGCCGCCAACCGCAGCGCTCGCCGAACGCACCAAATCAACCGCCGAAAACCGCTCGGTCAGATCCGCCGTCACGCCGACAGACACGCCCGCCTTGCCATCATTGACGCCAACAAAAACCACGACGCCCGAGCCAAGCTGCGCCTTTGCCTCATCGACGAGCGTGCGCAAATCTTTGCCCCCCACGCCCTCGGCAATCCGTGCAATAAGCTTTACGCCGCCAATCTCTTCTGGCCCTTGCGGCGCAGCCCCGCCGCCCCCGCCCATAGCCAGCTTGCGTTTCGCCTCGGCCAGATCGCGCTCGAGCTGTTTGCGCTCTTCGAGCAGGCCGGACACTTTGCGCCCGACATCCTTGAGCGGCACTTTCAAATGTTCGGACAGATCAAGCGCCACTTGCCCGCGCGCCTTGAGAAACGCCAAAGCTTCTGCGCCCGTCGCCGCTTCAATCCTCCGTATGCCCGCAGACACACCCGTCTCGGCGGTCACCACAAACACCGCAATATCGCCCGCTTGGGAGACATGCGTGCCGCCGCACAGCTCTACTGAATAGGGCCGCTCGCCCGCCTTGGCTTCTCCGCCAATCGACAGCACACGGACCTCTGCATCATACTTCTCGCCAAACATCGCCAAAGCGCCCGCATCAATCGCGTCATCAAGCGCCATGTGGCGCGTCTGCGTCGGAGCATTGCGCCGGATGATGGCGTTGACCTGATCTTCAATCGCCTCGATTTGCGCCGGTGTCACCGGAGCCCCATGCGAGAAATCAAACCGTAGCCGCGCCTCCTCGACCAGCGACCCTTTCTGGCTGACATGTTCGCCCAGCACATCGCGCAAGGCCGCGTGCATCAAATGCGTCGCCGAATGATTGGCCACAATCCGCCCGCGCCGCCCCGCATCGACATGAAGCTCGGCCCTGTCGCCCGGCGTTATTTCTCCAGACACCAACTCGCCGATGTGCGCATACAGACCACCTGCGCGTTTCTGAACATCGCGCACAATGAACCGTCCGCCATCGGACAATATAATCTCGCCATGATCGCCCGCCTGCCCGCCGCTCTCGGCATAGAAAGGCGTTTGGTCGAAGACCAGTTCCGCCTCCCCGTTTGCGAGTGCATCGACAAGCGCGCCATCCGCGACAATCGCCTTGAGGGTGCCGTCCCCGCGCGTCTCGCCATATCCGGTAAACTCGGTTGCGCCGAGCCGGTCAGCAAGGTCGAACCAGAGTTTCTTCGCCGCCTCATCATTACCCGCGCTCGAAAGCGCGCCTTTGGAGCCATCCTTCTGGCGTGCCATGCTTGCATCAAACCCTGCCTCATCGACAGACATGCCCCGCCCGCGCAGAATGTCCTGGGTCAGATCAAGTGGAAAGCCATACGTGTCGTAAAGCTTGAACGCCGTCTCCCCGGGCAGTGCGGCATTTTCCGGTAACTCGGACACGGCCTCGTCAAGCAGCATCAACCCGCGCCCCAATGTCCGCTGGAAGCGTTCTTCTTCTTGTTCGAATGTCGCTTCGATCATCGCCTTTGCACGGCCCAACTCGGGGAAGGCTGCGCCCATTTCCGCTATCAGAGCGGGGGTCAGCTTATGCATCATCGGTTCGCGCGCACCGAGGATATGGCCGTGGCGCATGGCCCGCCGCATGATCCGCCGCAGCACATATCCGCGCCCTTCATTCGACGGTGACACCCCGTCAGCCATCAAAAACGCGCACGCCCGCAAATGGTCCGCAATCACACGAAAAGACGCCAGCGCATCGCCCTTGGCTTTGGTTTTGTAAATCTCCTCGCCCGCACTGATCAGCCCACGGAAGAGATCAATCTCGTAATTATTGTGCACGCCCTGCAAAACGGCTGCGACACGTTCGAGCCCCATGCCGGTGTCGATGCTCGGACGCGGCAGCTCGGTGCGCCCGCCCCCCGCTTCCTGATTGAACTGCATGAAGACGAGATTCCAGATCTCGATAAAACGATCGCCATCCTCATCGGGGCTTCCGGGCGGACCACCGGGGACATCCTCGCCATGATCAAAGAATATCTCCGAGCACGGACCACATGGACCAGTGTCGCCCATAGACCAGAAATTGTCCGATGTTGGAATACGGATGATACGGCTGTCGGGCAGGCCGGATATTTTGCGCCAGAGGGCTGCCGCTTCCTCGTCCTCGGAATAGACCGTTGCGAGCAATTTGTCGGCGGGAAGCCCCAGTTCGCGGGTGACAAGTTCCCAGCCAAACTTGATGGCCTCTTCCTTGAAATAGTCGCCGAAGGAGAAATTGCCGAGCATTTCGAAAAAGGTGTGATGGCGCGCCGTGTAGCCGACATTGTCGAGATCATTATGCTTACCGCCCGCGCGGACGCATTTTTGCGAGGTCGTTGCGCGCGGGGATGGAGCGGTCTGGGCGCCTGTGAAAATGTCCTTGAACGGCACCATGCCGGCATTCACAAATAAAAGGCTCGGATCATTGTCCGGCACCAGCGGCGCGGACGCTTTGCGGACATGTCCGTGCCCTTCAAAATAGGACAGGAAGTTTTCACGGAGAGTGTTTACGCTGGTCATCTTACATCCTGCTCTTGAACAATCTGGCCGGAACGCCCGACCGATCCGGATTTGCGTGTGGGCTGCAAACCGTCAAGCTGCGGATATAAAGCGCGAATGGGGCAACGCCAAGCATTTGCCGTCACCCCATCCGTCTTTTTTCTCTAAATCAGTTGAAAGTGCGCCTAACCGTCGGCTGCGACATCCACGTCCGGAGCGCCGCCACCGACCGCTGGATCGTCCCCGATCAGCATTTCGTCGGACAGAAGCCCAGCCTTGTGTCTGACCAATTCCTCGATCTTGTCGGCAATTTCTGGATTGTCTTTGAGGAATTGACGCGTTTTCTCACGGCCCTGCCCCATTCGTTCGCCATTGAAGGAATACCATGAGCCGGCCTTGTCCACGACTTCACTTTTCACCCCGAGATCAATCAGTTCACCCGTTTTCGAAATGCCTTCGCCATAAATGATGTCGAACTCGACCACCCTGAAAGGCGCGGCGACCTTGTTCTTGACCACTTTCACACGGGTCTGGTTGCCGATCACTTCATCGCGGTCCTTGAGCGCGCCAATCCGGCGAATATCGAGCCGGACGGAGGCATAGAATTTCAGCGCATTCCCGCCGGAAGTGGTTTCCGGACTGCCAAACATCACGCCGATCTTCATCCGGATCTGGTTGATGAAAATCACCATGCAATTGGATTTCGAGATCGAGCCGGTCAATTTGCGCAAAGCCTGGCTCATCAGACGTGCCTGAAGCCCAGGTAAGCTGTCACCCATATCCCCTTCAAGCTCGGCGCGCGGGGTCAGTGCGGCGACCGAATCGATCACGAGCACATCAACTGCGCCGGAGCGGACCAAAGTATCGGCAATTTCAAGCGCCTGCTCACCCGTATCGGGTTGCGAGATCAGCAAATCATCAAGATCCACCCCAAGCTTGGCCGCATAGGCCGGATCGAGCGCGTGTTCAGCATCCACAAAGGCGCAAACCCCGCCGCTTTTCTGGGCTTCGGCCACCACGTGCAGCGACAAAGTCGTCTTGCCCGAACTTTCCGGACCATAAATCTCGATCACCCGGCCTTTGGGTAAACCGCCAATCCCCAAAGCGATATCAAGCCCCAGCGAGCCGGTCGAAACCGCCTCGATGTCGAGCGCCTCGCGTTCCCCAAGGCGCATAACAGCGCCCTTGCCAAATGCCCGTTCAATATTGCCGAGCGCCGTCTCGAGGGCTTTCTGCTTGTCCACACCGCTATCCTTATCAACCAATTTCAAAGCTGCTTTGCTCATGAGTCGTCTCCACCTTCTAGGGGTAGAGCACATTTTGCAAGCCCTACCATTGCCATTGATGATCATCATGTACCACATTTGTTCTGGAGAACAAATAGGGAATATGAAAAAGTTTTTGGGGCTTGCAATCGCGGCGAAAATCCGGTTACTCCTGACCATATCACTTTGCAAATTGCGGATTTTCAGGCATATATCGGACCATGTTGACCTCCATTCCAGACGCCCAGCGCGAAGCCCAGATGCAGTATTTTGACGGCCATTATAAAATGCTCGTCGCCGGTGCATATGTGATCTGCGCGGCGACCGAGCGGAAGATTCCGGTGGAAATATTGCGCTATTGGAGCGTCGATCTGCAGGAGGCCTATTATGATGCCGAGGCGTCGCATGCGCGGGTGAAACAGCTCGCTGCGGGAGACGGATAATGCTCAAAGCGCTGCTGGTTCCGGCCCTCTTGGCCGCTTTGTCGCCCGCCGAGCCGCCAGCGCCTGTGCCCAGCTTAAGCGCGTCCGAAGCCGGCCCGTCCCTCGCGCTTGACCATGCGTCCGGATGCTCAGGCGTGTTCACCCAAGGCGGGCTGATCATCTGCCGCGGTGCGCCCGGAACGCGCTTTACACTTGGCGACACGGAACTCGTCGCAGATGCCAGCTCCAGCGTGGCGTTCGGGCTCGGCCGCAAAGTCGCTTCATCGGTCTCGATCACGGCCACGCCGCCTGCCGGTCCGCCGCAAAATATGAGCTTCGACATCGCCCCGCGCCATGACGAGACGGCGACGCTGAACGGGATTGATTGCGACAAGATCGACGCCCGCACCGAGGAACAGAAAGCCCATGCCAGCCGGTCATGGCTGAAAAAACAGGATGGCTGGCAGAATTTCAATGAAGGGCGCGGCGGGCTTGACGGCTTTATCCGGCCGGCCGAGGGGCCCGTGTCCTCGCCCTTTGGCTACATCCGCAAATATGTCACCGAGGGCTGCCCGACCAAAGAACGCCCGCATTTCGGCTATGATATTGCTGCCCCGACCGGCGCGCCGATCATTGCGCCAGCAGCGGGCATTGT
>CALLCD010000089.1 GCA_938049795.1 uncultured Hyphomonadaceae bacterium
ATATTACAGGAAAATCCGGGCGGCTTTGATCTCGTTATCTCGGATGTTGTGATGCCGGGCATGGATGGTCCAACGCTTGTTCGTGAAGCAAAAGAACTGCTCGGCGATGCGCGGATCGTGTTCATCTCCGGCTATGCCGAACGTGATCTGGCCGACGCGATTGACGAGGACCGCGAGATTTCCTTCCTGCCCAAGCCCTTTACCGTCAGCCAGCTGGCAGAGCGCGTCAAACGCGAGCTTGGATTGCGCGAAAGCAATAAGAGCAACAAAGCGGCGTAAGGGCTCGGCTCCGTGCTCTAGTTGCCGGCCCAATGCTCGGTCAGGACATCAGCGATAGAGCCCGCATGGCTGGCAATGGCCCAGTGTCCGGCCCCTTGTTCGACATGGATCGGGATCGACCAGCGCTCGGCAAAACGTCGTGCCGTGGACAGGCTGACATAGGGGTCTTTTTCGCCCCAGATGATCAAGCCGCGATCTGGAAAGCTCTCCAAATCCTGCGTCCAGTCTTGCGCGACCATTGTGGCCGACCGATAGAGCGACAAAATGCTCCGCTTCATCGGGCTAGACCATGAGCGCACTTCGTGGGCGGCAATGGCTTCGGGCAAACCGCCATCAATCAGCGCGCGCTTGAGGGCAAATTTCGGGGTAACCGCCATCAGCAGCTCGCCCAGAACCGGCGTTTGCCATTTCTGCGCCATCTCATGCCACTGATAATCCGGCTCGAGCACCGCCCCGCTAACCGACCAGCTGCGGATCAGATCCGGCCGCCGCGCGACAGCTTTAAGTGCGAGCAATGCGCCCCAGTCATGGGCAACAATATCGACGGGCGCTTTGGTCCGGTCCGCCTCTTGCTCGATCTGCATGAACATCCAGTCGAGATAGCCCTCTTTGGTGGGCTGGAAGTGTTCGGGGATTTTCTTGCCAAATCCGGGCATGGTCGGGGTCCGCGTCTCAATTTTCAGATGCGCCAAAGCGGTCAGCAAAGGCTGCCAGACGGCAGGCGTGTCGGGAACACCGTGGAAAAAAAGAACACTCATTATCATTCCTTACCTTGGGAAAAGGGTTTCCCAATCGGTTTTTTGCAGCCAAATATACTCAACACAAAAGGAGGTCATCTATGAAAACGCGCATCACAGACATGTTCGGTATCCAGCATCCAATCATTCAGGGCGGCATGCACTATGTCGGGTTTGCCGAGATGGCGGCTGCCGTATCTAATGCGGGAGGATTGGGCATAATTACGGCACTGACACAAAAAACGCCGGAAGACCTCGCAAACGAGATCGCCAAGTGCCGCGATATGACCGACAAGCCGTTCGGCGTCAATATCACATTTCTGCCCTCGCTGACCCCGCCCGACTATCCGGCCATCGTCCAGAAGGTGATCGAGGGTGGTGTCAAAGTGGTTGAAACGGCGGGCCGCAACCCCGCCCAAGTGATGCCGTTCCTCAAAGATGCAGGCATCAAAGTCATCCACAAATGCACCTCGGTCAGGCACTCGCTCAAGGCGCAGGATATTGGCTGTGATGCGGTCTCGGTCGACGGGTTCGAATGTGGTGGGCACCCCGGCGAAGACGATATTCCGAACATGATCCTGCTGCCGCGCGCGGCCGACGAGCTCGACATTCCCTTCGTCTCCTCTGGCGGACAGGCCGATGGGCGGTCGCTGGTCGCCTCGCTTGCGATGGGCGCAGAAGGCATGAATATGGGCACGCGGTTCATCGCCACGAAAGAAGCGCCGGTCCATGAAAACGTCAAACAAGCCATTGTCGCCGCCTCCGAGCTCGACACGCGCCTTGTCATGCGCCCCTTGCGCAACACAGAGCGGGTGCTGACCAATCCAGCGGTTGAACGGTTGCTCGAAAAAGAGAAAGCGCTCGGTGCGGATCTCAAATTCGAGCACATTGTTGAAGAAGTGGCCGGCGTGTACCCGAAAATCATGATGGACGGCGATATGGATGCCGGCGCGTGGTCATGCGGCATGGTGGCCGGACTGATCCATGACATTCCGACCTGTCAGGAACTGATCGACCGGATCATGTCCGAGGCGAACGAGATCATCCATGCGCGGCTGAAAGGCTTTGCAACGGCGTGAGCGCGCCTGACCTCGAGATCTATTTCGACTGCTCGAGCCCGTGGACGTATCTCGGCTTTCACAATGCGCTCGCGATGGCCGAGCGGATTGGCGTCCAGATTGACTGGAAGCCGATCCTCGTCGGCGGCGTGTTCAACACGGTCAATCCGAGCGTCTATGAGGGGCGCAAAGCGCCGGTCAAGTCCAAGGCGCGCTATCATCTGAAGGATATGCAGGACTGGGCACGGCGCGCGGGGCTCACAATCAAGTTTCCGCCGAACGTGTTTCCGGTCAACAGCGTCAACGTCATGCGGGCCTGTATCGCGCTGGAGCCTGAGGGTAAGCTGGTCGATTTTGCCCGCGCGGCGTTCGAGCTTTACTGGACTGAGGATCGCGATATCTCGGACCAGAGCGTCTTTGATGAGATTTGCGTGCGCGCCGGTGTCGATGCGGAAGCACTGCGCGCACGGGTTCAGGAGCCGGAGATCAAAGACAGGCTGCGCGCCAATACCGACGAGCTGATCGCGCGCGGGGGTTTTGGCTCGCCAACATTCTTTGTCGGGGACGATATGTATTTCGGCAATGACAGAATTGTGTTGGTCGAGGCGGCGCTATTGCGGTTGCAGGCTTAGGGCGGCTCTGCGACACTTTCGGGGAAGCTGCGAAAGTGTAAGCCTATGTCTGCGAGCGAATTGCCCGACGCCTCGAGCGCCTTCTACGATGCCGAACTGGCCGTTCATGCGCGGCTTGGCGTGCCGGACGAGACCGCGCGGATGCGGGCGCGCGCCATTCGGCCCTTCATGCCAGACCAGCACCGGCTCTTTTTCAACCAATTGCCCTTTATGGTCACCGGCGCGCTTGACGGGTCCGGCCAGCCCTGGGCCAGCGCGGCGTTCGGCCCGCAAGGTTTTGTCAGCTCGCCAGATCCGCAAAGCCTGATCATGGCCGCTCCGCCGCTCTTGGGCGAGACGCTTGGGTTGCAACTTGCTGCGGGCAACAAGCTTGGCCTGCTCGGGATCGAGTTGCAGACGCGCCGCCGCAATCGGGTCAACACAGTGGTCACCGCGCTCGGGGCCCAAGGCTTGGTGATGAAAGTGGACCAAAGCTATGGCAATTGCCCGAAATATATCCAGACCCGCGAACTGGCATGGCGCAGCGAGGGGATCGACCCGCGCGGCGCAGCGGCAGCGGTGGAGACCAAAACCACGGAGAAAGTCGCCAAGCGGATGATCAGCGCGGCGGATGTGTTCTTCATTGCCTCCCGCAGCGCCGAAATCAGCGATGATCCGCGCACGGGCGTTGACGCTTCCCATCGCGGCGGCAAGCCGGGCTTTGTGCGCGTGGGCGAGGATGGGCGGCTAAGCTTTCCGGATTTTTCCGGCAATTTGTTTTTCAACACAATCGGCAACATCCAGTCCGATCCGCGCGTCGGGCTTTTCTTTCCCGATTTTGCAGGCGGGGACGCGGTCTTTGTTGCGGGAGAGGCCGAGGTTGAATGGGACGGGCCAAACGTCGAAGCATTTGAAGGCGCCGAACGGTTGATCCATGTCACGCCGACGCGGGTGGTGCTGGCGAAAGCCGCACTGCCGATTGCGGGCAAACTGGTCGAGGCATGGCCCATGCTCGAAGAGACGGGCGCGTGGGCCTAACGGTTCGCAAACTGATTTAGCGGTTTCCCTTGGCCATCTCCGTACCGCGATTGGCAAGCTCGTCAGCGCGCTCATTCCCCGCGTCTCCGGCATGGCCTTTGACCCATTTCCATGTGATGTCGTGACGGGTGCAGGCGGCGTCGAGGGCTTGCCACAGCTCCTTGTTCTTGACCGGCTTCTTTGCGGCGGTCCTCCAGCCGTTTTTCTTCCAGCCATGAATCCACTTGGTCAGCCCGTCTTTGACATAGGTGCTGTCGGTGTGGAGCGTAACTTTTGATGGCGCTTTGAGCGCATTGAGCGCTTCGATGGCGGCGGTCAGCTCCATCTGGTTGTTGGTGGTGTTCTCGACACCGCCAAACAGCTCTTTTTCATGTTCACCAGAGACGAGCAAAGCGCCCCAGCCGCCAGGCCCGGGATTGCCCGAGCAGGAGCCATCCGTCCAGATTTCGATTGTGTTTGTCATCCTATTTAAGTGGTTGGGTTTGTCGTCTCGGTCAAGGCCAGATGTGGCCCGCGTATCAGGTGGAATGCCACCGCCGTCAGGGCCCCTGCGACAAGACCCAGCCCAAGCAATGCAAGCGGTATGTGTTCACCAGCGAACAGACCAAAGCCAAGAACCGGCACAAGCCCTGCAACCGCTCCGACAGCGGCGTAGTAGGCCCAGTGGCGCATATTT
>CALLCD010000090.1 GCA_938049795.1 uncultured Hyphomonadaceae bacterium
CGGACAAAGCATCAATCTCCTGCCAAAGTGGCGTTGCGCCAAAGCATAGGCACCGTTAAACCTATTGGCTATCAGATGGGGTCTGCTTAAGGCAATGCTCCTAAACCTTAGAAGGACACATCGTCTCATGCGCCTTTCCATGATTTCCTCTTTGGCTGCTCTGGCCACGCTCACCGCTTGTTCGACGATTGGCAATTCGCTTGATGACCGGCCCAATGCTGGCCCATGCCCGACCGTTGGCTCCTTGTATGAAGCGTCCCGTATCATCGAGTTTGAAGGCGATTCAGAGGCGTTTAGCGACATTGCCTATAGCGGCGAAATTGTCGATGTGCGGCTTTTTTGCCGCTATGTTGATGATGAGCCGTTGCTGGCCGAGGTCGAACTTGTGTTCGCGTTTGGACGTGGGCCGAAAGGCACCGAGCAGCTGCATGATTTTAACTATTTCATCGCTGTCACCCGCCGCAATTCGCGTGTTCTGAACCGCGAAACCTTCACTGTGCAGGCCGATTTTGACGATGGCCCCGTTATCAGCGCCAGAGATGTGGTCGGCCGCGTCGAAATTCCGCGCCTCGACGAGAGTATTTCGGGCGCAAATTTCGAAGTTCTGGTCGGTTTCGACCTCACCGAGAAGCAGCTGCAGTTCAATCTCGATGGCAAACGCTTCCGGCTTGATGCGGGCCAATAGGCCCCACGACACAATATTGGAGACAGGCCGATGGGGCATCTAGGCAATGAGCTTGGCGCTATTTTCGCGCGCGGATTCGAAGCGGCCGGGCTCGACCCGCGCCTTGGCGACGTGCGCCGTTCGGACAAGCCGGACATGGCGGACTTCCAGTGCAATGGCGCGCTGGCCGGGGCCAAGGCGGCCAAGCGCAACCCGCGTGAAATTGCCACCCAGATCGCCGAAGCGGTTACAGGGCAGGGGCCAATTGCCAGCGTCGAGATCGCGGGCCCGGGCTTTTTGAACATCCGCGTCACGGACGACGCGCTCGCCCGCACCGCCGCCGCCATCCGCACGGACACCAATATGGCCGGCGCATCGAAAGTCGCCGATCCGCAGACTTTGATTCTCGATTTTGGCGGCGCGAATGTTGCGAAGCCGATGCATGTCGGCCATTTGCGCACGGCGGTCATTGGCGACACGCTCCAGCGCGTCTTGCGCTTTCTTGGCGATCAGGTCACCTCCGACATCCATATGGGCGATTGGGGCCTGCAAATGGGCCATCTCATCACCGAGCTTGAGGATGAGCAGCCCGGTCTGCCATACTTTGACGCAGCCAAGACCGGCCCGTTCCCCCGCCAGTCGCCGGTCACGATTGACGACCTCTCACGCCTCTATCCGCAAGCCTCTGCCAAAGCCAAGGACGATCCCGAGCGCAACAAACGCTCCCAGCAGGCCGTCGCCGAAATGCAGGCCGGACGGGCCGGTTACCGCGCCTTGTTGCAACATTTTGTCGATGTCTCGATCAAGGCGCTCAAAATCGACTATGGCTTTCTCGGCGTTAGTTTCGACCTCTGGCTTGGCGAGAAAGATGCCGAGCCTTTCATTCCCGATATGGTGGCCGACATCAAAGCGCGTGGCCTCGCCAAAGAGGATGATGGCGCATGGATCATCCCGGTCGAGCGCGAGGGCGACACGAAAGACTATCCGCCCTTCATGCTGCTCAATTCGCGCGGCGCAAGCATGTATCATACCTCGGACCTCGCCACGATTTTAGACCGCGTGCAGACCTATAGCCCCGACCGGATGCTTTATGTCGTCGACCAGCGTCAGGCACTGCATTTCGAACAAGTCTTCCGCGCGGCTGAGATTGTTGGCTATATCAGCGAGGACCGGCTCGAACATCTCGGCTTTGGCACCGTCAATGGCACCGATGGCAAGCCGTTCAAGACCCGCGCAGGTGGCACGCTCAAGCTTGGCGATCTGACCAATATGGCGCTTGATGAAGCCAACAAAAAGATCGAGGAGGGCGGACGCCTTTCGGCTGACATCGGCCCCGATGAGCGCGCCCGCATCGGCCAACTTGTCGCCCGCGCCGCCTTGCGCTTTGCCGATCTGCAAAACACCCGCACCACCAATTATGTCTTCGATCTTGACCGCTTCACAAGCTTTGAGGGCAAGACCGGCCCCTATCTTCTCTATCAGGCCGTGCGGATCAAATCGCTCCTGCGCAAAGCGGCGGACGAGGGCAATGTGGCTGGAGACATCCGCATCGAAAGCGACGCCGAACGCGCGCTCGTGCTCACCCTTGACGGCTTCTCCCTTGCCCTTCAGCAAACCCGCGACAAGCGCATGCCGCATATTCTGTGCGAACATGTCTACAATCTCGCCCAGAGCTTTGCCGCCTTCTACGGCGCCCACAAAATCGCCAGCGAAGACGACGCCGACTTGCGCGCCTCCCGCATCGCCCTGTGCCAAGCGGTCGCAAACCAACTCAATATCGGGCTGGACCTCATCGGCATCGAAGCACCCGAGCGGATGTAGCCGGCTCAAGAATCGGGTGGCTGGCAATGGCCAGACAAGCTAACATGCTCTTTTTAACAGGAGGCCCGCTTGACCGACCAACAGAAAAAGTTTGAAAAGTTCTCTGTTCTTCACCGCCCGGGTAATCCACTTGTCTTGTTCAATGTATGGGATGCGGGTTCAGCCATAGCCGTGCAAAAGGCCGGTGCGCAGGCCATTGCGACCGGCAGCTATTCTGTTGCTCAGGCCAATGGATTTGAAGATGGCGAGACCTTTCCGCTGGACATGGTTGTGGCTAATGCCGCGCGAATCGTCGCCAGCGTCGATGTGCCCGTCTCTATTGACTTTGTAAGGGGGTATGGCGATAGCGCAGCGCATGCTGGCGCGAGCCTGCGCGCACTTCTCGGCTCCGGAATTGTCGGCGTGAATATCGAGGACGGTCTGCTTGACAAAAGCGGAATGACGTCGATTGACGAGCAGGCAGAACGGCTAGCATCCCTTAGCGCTGCGAGAACACAGGCGGGCGACCGTGCTTGGATCAATGCGCGCACCGATGTCTTCCTGCTGACGTCCCGAGAAGCCCATAAGGACCATCTGCCCGAAGCATTAGAGCGCGGCGCAGCCTATGCTGAAGCCGGAGCCCATAGTTTCTTTATACCGGGCTTGGATGATCTCGATCTTATTGCAAAAGTCTGTGAAGCTTCAGCATTGGCTGTCAATGTCATGGCCACAGGGAAAGCGCCTACCATGGCCCAGTTTGCAGCAGTTGGAGTAGGCCGGATCAGCTATGGCGGTTATCCATGGCGGCGCATGATGAAAGGGCTGGAAACTGATGCTGCAGCGGTGTTTGCAAGCTCATAGACCACTTGCCGCCGCCGAGAATCCGGTTTAAGTGAGCTTCTAAATCAAACTTCCTCGGGGAGAGAGCAAGGTTCACCCCTGCCGCCGAAGACGCAACCGCCCCGGAAACGCTCAGGCAAACGGACCGGAGGAAGTTCAAAACGCTGGAAAGAAGGAAGCTGAAAAGCAAGCCTTCGCCGAAGGAGCA
>CALLCD010000091.1 GCA_938049795.1 uncultured Hyphomonadaceae bacterium
ACGCGCCCAGGCCACAATATCATGCACGGTCAGAAAATAGGGCGCATAGTCGAGCCCCGCAATCAGTGTCAGCTCTTTTTCAAGCGCGGCCTTCACCTTGGCGGGCACCCCCTCCGGATAGCGCCAGTTCGCGCCTTGCCATGTCAGCGCTTCAAGATGGCTTTGTGGTGTCGCGCCATCAGGGACAGGCTCGTCCGGATAGTCATAGGACAACTCATCAAGATTGAAAGTGCAGCGCTCCATGATTGTCAAAGTCCGGCGCAGCGCAGGCTCGAACCCCGCAAACAGGCGTGCCATCTCGGTGGGCGCTTTAAGGTGCCGCTCGGCATTGGCAGCCAGCCTGTGTCCAGCCTCGGCCACGGTACAGCCAGATTTAATCGCCGTCAGCACATCTTGCAGCGGGCGGCGTTCGGGCGCGTGGTAGAGCACATCATTGACCGCAATCATAGGTGCATTGGCCCGCGCGCCAAGCTGGGCAAGGCGGGCGAGCCGTTCCCTGTTTTGGCCCTGATAGGTAAACCGCGCGCCAAGATAGATCCGGCCCGCCCAGCGCTCGGCAAGCCCGGTCAGTTCGGCCTCAAACCGGGAAGACAAATCCGGCGGCGGCATGGCGATAAAGATCTGCCCTTCCGCATGGGCGGCAATGTCTTCAAGCCGGATCTCGCATGCGCCTTTGTCTGCGCGCAGCTTGCCAAGCGATAAAAGCTCGGACAGGCGGCCATAGGCGGCGCGGTCTGTCGGATAGCAAATCAGCTCCGGCCCATCGAGCGGGACAAGCCGCGCGCCGACAAGCAGCCGCACGCCATGCTTCTTCGCCGCAACATGCGCGCGCACGACACCAGCGAGCGTGTTGACATCCGCAACCCCGATTGCCGCCAGCCCAAGCCGTTTGGCGGTCAGCACCAATTCCTCAGCATGGGAAGCGCCTTGCAAGAAGGAAAAATTCGTGGTGACGGCAAGTTCGGCATAGGTCATGGTCGGGCTCAAGCAAACTGTCCTTGCACATACCAATCTGGCAAACCGCCGCGCTGGTCATCATAAAGCCCGTCGCGGAAGACCCAGTAACGATGCCCTCTCTCGTCTTCGATACGGTAATAGTCGCGCGCGCGGGGCAGGGCGCGAATGGGCTGGCTTGGCTCTGTTGTGTCGCATGCCTGCAAATTCTGACGCGCCTTTGCGATCAGGTGAGCATCAGCGCGCGGGTCGAGCTTCGGGGTCAGCCATTTCGCCTCTGCGCCCTCTGGCGATGCGACAGGCATGGCTGCATGATGGAGCCACCATTCCGGCGCAATCCGCTCTGGCCCATCCGCACGCACAACACGCCGCGTCACCCGCCGCCAGACAAAGCGCACAGGCGGCCCATCCGGCACAGAGGCCAGCACAGTGACGCGCTCTGGCGGATCAAACAGACGGAGCGGACGGGGGCCTTTGGGCATGGGCGGGGCAGCAGCGCCCGCGCCAAAGCTTTCGGCCTCAAACGGCATGCGTGTCTCGGCGCGTTCGGGCAGATGGCTGGCTCTGGCAGTCGGCACAGTCACTCTATGTTCGCCCAGCTTTGCGCGGATACGGTCCACCAGCGCACTGACAGCCGCCGTATCGGTTGCGCTGGCCGCCAGATCGCCCGCCAACGCCATCGCGCTCATATCCATCGGCCCGAGCCTATGGGCTTCAAGCATCAGCAGATCAATGCCAAAGCCCGGATCAATCTCGTCAATATGTTCACTCAGCAGACGAACAATATGCTGCGGCGTGCGCAAGGTCTGTGCCGTGGTGACGCCAATCGAGGAGACCGTCCCGTCCACACGGAAAGCCTGAAGGCTGAACCCGCGCGCGCCCTGACCGGACTTTGCCAGCGCATCGCAGAGCATAATCGCCAGCCGCTCGAGCCCAAACGCCACAGCCTCCGTGCTGGCAATCGGATCAGGACACTGCAGCCGCGCCGTGCGGGCGGGCAGCGGGGTCAGCGGAACCAACGGCTCGGCCCTTTGCCCAAGCGCCTGATCGAGCCGCAACAGCACCGCGCCCGCCGCCTCGGCAGACCGGAACCGCCGCGCCAGCGCCTTGCGATCAATCCCGTAAAGCTGGCCAATCCGCGTCAGGCCGAACCGGCGCAGCAACACCAGCGCCTCGTCCGACAATCGCAATCCGGCCACAGGCAAACCGGCCAGCCCCGCGCGGGTCTCTTTATCTGGCAGACACACATCCGCCTGATGCCGCGCCAGCGCCCATGCCGCCCCTTGCGTTCCGGCGAGCCCTAATTGTGCGGGAATATGATTGGCCGCAAGCCTAGCCGAGATCTGCGCCAGCATATCCGCCTCACCACCATAAAGATGCGCGCAGCCTGTCGTCTCCAGCATCACCCCGTCCGCCCCGTCAAGCGCCACCAGTGGCGAGAAACGGATCATCCAGCTCGCCAGTGCCTCAAGCGCGGCCATGTCTGCGGCGTGGTCCGTCTCGGCATAGGCAAGCTCTGGCACCCGCGCTCTGGCGTCCGCAAAGCGCAAGCCCACCTCAAGCCCCAGCGCACGCGCGGCCGCATTGACGCAAGCCAGCCGCAACCCGTGCGCGGTTTGATCGACCAGCACAAAGGGTGCGCCCGTGTCGGTGTCCCCTGTGTCGGCGACCATATCAGGCTCAGCCCGTCTCGCGCGATGGAGCCGTGTGAGCGGCCAGTCCGGCAGCCACACTGAGAGATAGCGTTTCATCAGTCCATTCCAGATTAAAAACCGAGCCTGCCAGATGCGGGCTTTGGCGGCTGCGTTCGAGCACCGCCTGCAAGCGGGGAGAGCCCGGCGCGCCGGCATCAAACCGGTTCGGCGCAGACGGACGCGGGCGGACCCGCCAGCGCGCGGTCGCCGCCGTCGCCCCCTCGCGCGTATAAGGCATCAGCAAAAGCACAGGGCAGCCATACCGGCTCGAGGCGAGCGCCAGACGGCGGCTTGCCGTAAAGTCCGCCCCATCCAGTTCGGCGATGACCGTACCCACCGCGCCAGAGCGGATGGCTTCTTCCACGGTCCACAAAGTCTCGACCCGCTTATGTGCGGCCACCATGATAAGCGGCCTGTCCGCCAGCACGCCAAGCTGGTCCAGCCCCGCCTGTAAAACGCGCCCATGATCGCGCGCAAGCCCAAACTGGCTAACCCAAAGCACTGGCCCGTCCCGCCAGCGCGCCGCCATCAGCGCAAACCCCGTCAGCGCCGCCATATCGCCATGCGCGCCCTCACAAATCTCGTGCACGCCGACTTGCCCGAGCCCGAACGGAAACCGCGCCGCGTCCTCCACCCGCCCACGCTTTTGCGACACCCGCGCGCGAAACACGCCCTTCGGCAACCCTGATAAAGACCTCACAGAACTCATATGTTCTTATTTTGTTCTTTTGCCAAAGAGTCAAGCTCTGCCCTTGGGAGAGGGGGTGGGAAGG
>CALLCD010000092.1 GCA_938049795.1 uncultured Hyphomonadaceae bacterium
GGGTCCGACCAGACATCGCGCCGCCCATTGCCGAGAAACACAGGACGCGGCGCAATGAGCGCCAGCAAATGATGCTGGTCGAGCGGCAGGGTTTCGGGCGCTTTGGCCAAGGCTTGAAAATCGGGCGTGAACCAATGCGGATAGGTCCGCGCCACCCGATCTATGCGCTCGCCCACCTCCGAGCGCGACAGGGCCGCGCCGCCAAAGCCGGACTGATGAGCAAGGACGAGTTTGATACGGGCGTCCCAAGCCGCCGCCACAAGCGCAGATTTGGCATGGCGCGAATGGCCCCAAATGCCGATCCGGCCCGCCTCGATGCGCGGGTCGGCCTGTAACAGGTCGATGGCGGCAGAATAGCCATAGCCCCAAAATGACAAAGCGCTCGAGGCGGTGATGCCGGACTCTTGGCGAAGGCCCGCCATTGCGTCGGCGGCAGGGCGTGGCCGGTCGGGCACGATGTGGCTG
Source organism: uncultured Hyphomonadaceae bacterium (assembly GCA_938049795.1). GTDB lineage: Bacteria > Pseudomonadota > Alphaproteobacteria > Caulobacterales > Hyphomonadaceae > CALLCD01. The sequence continues at coordinate 466 of CALLCD010000092.1, forward strand.
GCATAGAAATTGGCATAAGCAATGCCGCGATCAAAATATTGCTCGACGGGCGCGCGGGCGATGTAGCGGCCAAGAATTTGCGCCGCCATCCAGCCCCCGGCCCCGTCCATTTTGACGCTTTTGCACGGCTCCCCGTTCCGATTGGTCAGCGCCCGCGAGCGGAAGGCGAGGCAATTGTCCGAAAAGGTCTGCCCGATCACAATCGGCACAGGCCCGTCCGCAATAGCCTGTTTGGGATAGGCCGCAGCCAGCATGAACCGCCGCGCGCCGGGGCCTGTCCCGAGCTGGATTTCGGTCTCCTCCAGCACGCCGCGCCCATCAAGATAATCCGCATCCGCAATCCGCGTCTCAAGAATGGTTACCGCCAACCCTTCAGGCCATGTGCCATAGACATGTTCGGCAAATTGCGCGCGCAAAGCCGGTTTGCCTGCCTCCCAATCGGCAAGACTTGTGGCGGTGATGGCAGGTGTGGCCGCGTCGCTACGGGCCGTGTCGAGGCTCGCGCGGCGCAGGCCAAGCTGGGTGCAGCCCACAAGCACGAAGAGGCTCAAAAACAAGACAATGCGGGCAGGGCTTAAACGCATAATAGAAAATCCTTGAACGGACGGAAACAGCAAGACGGATCTCTAGTCGCGCGCCTCTTCGAGCAACAGATAAAGCACATTATTGGCAAAGCTGGGATCGGAGGTGAGGCCGATATGGTCAGCCGGAATGAAGTTGACATCGGTCCAGTCAATCGGGGAAACGAGATAGGGCGACCAGTCCCCGCCCGTGCGCTCATCCATCAGCGCGCTATAGCGGACGACGGTGCCGTCACCCGGCGCGCGGGTTTTCACGCGGCCCTTACCCGTGCGCGGATTAATCTCGACGCGGTCTACCGTATCTTCAAGATCACCGGCAAAGAGATAGAGATCGACCCCGTCGGGCAATGTGGCGGGTTGGTCGATGGCAGCATGGAACTGGCGGGCGCGGGTGAGCGCTGTGGCTTGAAATCCTGTAGCGATGCGGCGGCGCTCCTCGGCGGTTTCAATCTCGGGCAGCGCAGTTTCAAGAAATTCGGATGCCTCTTTGCTGCGTGCGGCGAGCCCCCAGCCATATTGCTCCCAAAGCGCGCTATCATAAAGATCGCCGACGGGGGTTTCCTCACGGCCTTCGAACACAACGCGTTGATGACGCGGACGCGGGAGTAATTGGTAGACGGACGGATAAGTGCCCAGCACCGGCGCGGGATAATGCGGCAGGACCGGCTTGCCGGGGTCATAGCCATTGAGCAATTGCTCGAACGCTTCGCCAGCGCCCGCATTCGGCGTGCCGACCAGCACCACGCGCTCGACCATCTCGGCCCCCACCCATGTCAGCGCAGGCAATGTGCCGTCCTGAGGCAGATCAGCGTCGCCATAGCGCATATAGTATCGGGTCAAGAGACCCCCCATAGAGTGGGCAACAATATCGAATTTGATGTCGGCGTTTTCGATCCCGTACAGCGTCTTGTATTCGGTTTGCAGTTCGGCGCGGCGGGCGGCGATAAACGCGCTCAGGCGCTGGGCATTTTCCACATTGTCGCGTCGCCAGTCATAGTCGAACTGGTAGCAGGTGAAATGCTCCTCGCCATAATCAATCCCGTTCAGCCCGAACGCCTGATCGGTATAGCCGCCTGCGCCAAGCATCGTCAGTATACCAACATAAGCGCGGATGGCGACGGGGATGCCCAGCAAGTTGAGCCGGATCTCGTCGAGCACGCCATCGGGCCGAACACCATCGCGCAACTCCGACAGCGGCGTCTCAGCGGCGATGGGCAGGGCAAGCAGGCGGGTGCCCTCTTCGGTGCGCGGATCGGCCGTTTTGCGTTTGAACGCGCCCCAGACCGTGCGGTCTGTTTCATCTTCGACGAGGACGCTGCCCAAAATGCCGGGGATGACGATGATCGGATTGCGCTCTGGTCCGTGATATTGCGCCGAGCGGGCATAGATGGCGTTCAACTCACGTGGCTGGCTGGCACAGGCGGCGAGCAGCAGGCAGACGCCCCAGAGCCCAATGCGGCCAAATATCCCCAAGACACGCGACATACGGATTTCCTTTCTATCGGGAATATCGCCCAGTCCTCACCGAAGCAAGCATCTGCATGCTGACAGGTGTATCAGAGTTTCGTGATAGCCAGCCCGCTTAGCCAAGCGGATAGTCCGCCTCGGCCGTATAACGCGAGGGGCCGCCGCCAAGCTGGCTCGAATAGAGATGGAACCTGTCCGCCCAGAAAGGCGGGCTTTCATGGCTCTCAAACCGCTCGGCAAAACTGGCCGCGGCCTCCGGCGTGGTGCCGCTGCAATAGGCCAGCGTAACATGCGGAATGAACTTGCGCTTCTCGACCGCAACACCGCCGCGCCGCGCCGCACGGGCACACGCGAGGGCAAGCTCGCCAAGCGCCTCGTCATAAGCCACACCCGCCCAGAGCGAATAGGGCTGATTGGAGCCAAAGAACCCCGCCCCGCTCAAAGTAAGCTTCATTTGCGGCGCGCGGATCTCGGCCAGCGCCAGATCAAGATCAATCGCCTGATTGCGACTGACATCGCCGAAGAACTGCAATGTAATATGAAAATTGAGACGCGGCCGCCACGACGCGCCAGCGACTTCCCGTTGCATCGGCTCGAGCCAGTCGGCAATATCATCACGGATCGGAAGGGCGGCGAACAGTCTGAGCATGACCGGACTGGCTAACGATTTTTCGGCGGCAAGCGGCGGGTGATGTGCGCCATTTTGCGCCCCGGTCGCGGCTCGGTCTTGCCATAAGGGACGAACTTTGTGTCAGCCGGAAAGGCCGACGGGATCTGCGTGATTTCTTCGCCGAGGAGATTGTCCATTTCCGCGTCACATATCCGCGTAACCGGCCCAAGCGGCCAGCCGGCAATGGCGCGGATGTGCTGTTCGAACTGGCCGGTCAGACAGGCGTCCGGCGTCCAGTGGCCAGAATTGTGCACGCGCGGAGCGAACTCATTGGCCAGGAGTGCGCCGTCCGGCATGACGAAAAACTCGATGGCGAGCACGCCGATATAGTCAAGCGCTTCGGCAAGCTTTGTGCCAGCCGCGCGGGCCTGATCGGCGATGGCGCTGGGCACATTGGCAGGCACGAGCGCGCGCTTGAGAATGCCGTCCTCGTGAAGGTTCTCGGACGGATCAAAAACCAGCGTTTCGATCTCGCCTGCCAGATTGGCGCCGCGCGCGACGATGACCGAGATCTCCCGCTCGAACGGCGCGAAGGCTTCGAGCAGGCAGGGCCGCGCGTCGATCAGGGACATGGCATCAGGCATGGCATGACCGTCCGCACTCAGACGGATCTGCCCCTTACCATCATAGCCGTCGCGGCGCGTTTTGAGCAATCCCTTACCGCCAAACCCCGCAAGCGCAGCCTCGAGGTCTGCCCCCGTCTCCAGCGCGGCAAACGCGACCGTAGGAATGCCGATCCCGTTCAGGAACGTCTTCTCGGCCAGCCGGTCTTGCGAGCTTTCAAGCGCGCGCGCATTGGGCCGGACCTCGGCCCCTGCCCGTTCGATCTCGGCAACCGTCTGTGCAGGGACGTTTTCGAACTCATAGGTCACAATATCGCACTGCGCGGCAAAGGCCGCGAGCGCGGCTTTGTCGTCATAGGCCGCAACCGTCGCATGCGCAGAGACGCGGGCCGCAGGGCAATTTTCCTCGGGGCAATAAATGTGCACATCAAAGCCAAGCTGGCCCGCCGCAAGCGCGAGCAAGCGCCCAAGCTGTCCGCCGCCGAGAATACCAATAACTGCGCCAGACGGTAGCGGCGTCAAAGCACGCGTCAAAGCTCCTGTCACAGACCGGCCCACCCCTCCGGCCGCTCGGTCACGCGCGCGGTCTGGGCGTCTCGATAGGCTTTGAGCGCCTCGGCCACGTCCGCATCCTCCAGCGCAATGATCGACGCGGCGAGCAGCCCGGCATTGACCGCGCCCGCCTCGCCTATCGCCAATGTCCCGACCGGCACCCCGCGCGGCATCTGGACAATCGACAAGAGACTGTCCATGCCCGACAGCGCTTTGGATTCCACCGGCACCCCGAGCACAGGAAGCTCGGTCATAGACGCGGCCATGCCCGGCAAATGCGCCGCCCCGCCCGCGCCCGCAATGATCACTTTCAGCCCGCGCGCCTTGGCACTTGTGGCATATTCGGTGAGCCGGTGGGGCGTGCGGTGGGCCGATACGATCCGCACTTCGGCCTCGACCCCGAGATCAGCCAGAACCTTGCTCGCATGTTGCATGATCGGCCAGTCCGACTGGCTGCCCATAATGATCCCGATACGGGCCTTGGCTGTCTGGGTCATGGTTTCAACTTCCCCTGAACGAAAGCGGCCAAACATATGCCACACAAGGAAACCGTCAAGCGGGGAGTGGCTGAGCGGGGGAATGAGGGGTGGATT
>CALLCD010000093.1 GCA_938049795.1 uncultured Hyphomonadaceae bacterium
GCATCTGTGGATGTGTCACCACACGCGGCGAGGGTGAGCGCGGCGGCGCTCAAGAGTAGGGTCAAACTGTGTCGGGTCATGTCAGCATCCTCCTAAAGACGGTTTACACCTGCATATAGAAAGACGGCCCGCCTGCAAACAGGGGGCCGCCTCCAGATTACATATTGTTGCGGCGGTCGCCTAGAACTTGGTCCGCAAGGTTATGCCATAAGTGCGTGGCTCCTGAACGAACTGGCCACGGGCACGGTTGCCTTCACCACCGCGAAGCGGAATGTTGATGGTCACGTTTTTCGTGCGTTGGTCGGTGATGTTCTGCCCCCAAAGCTCGATGCCCCAATTCTCTGTCTCGAAGCCGACGCGCAGGTTGAGCTTGGCATTGTCTTCCTGAATGTCGCCCGGCAAGAGGAGTGCAGGATTGCCGATTTCAGTGGGCTGCGTCGATGTTCTGCGGTCGGTTTCATAGCGGACCGATCCGTTCGCAAAGAGGTTGCCATCCACCGAACCAAGCTGGACCGGATACTCATAGCTTGCGCTGAAGATACCGACAAATTCAGGTGCGTTTGTCAGGCTGGCCCCGCAAAGGTTTGCCGCATTGGCATTGAATGCCGCATCCGCTGGATCCTGCGTTGCGCAATCGTTTGGATAACGGGCATTGGTGTAGGTCAGGCCGAGGCTGACACCCAAATTCTCCGTGACTTGCGCCGCGCCTTCAAACTCGACACCGGTCGCAAGCGCCGAGTCGACATTGAAGGTCTGGAACCGGACGCCAGTAAATTCGAGCACCTGAAAGTCATCGATTTCTTGATGGAAGAAGGAGACGTTTGCGGTCGCCCGTCCATCCAGCAGGGTCGATTTTAGGCCGAACTCGATGGCGTCGATTTCTTCGGAGTTAAACCGTGGGTCCGCACCGCCGGCACCGGCTGATGCATCAAGGTTGAAACCGCCGGATTTGAAGCCGTGTGTGAAGCCACCGAAGATATTGACATTCGGGGTCAACTCATAGGCCGCTTTGATTGTGTAGACCAGTTCGTCATCCTTGAACGTGTCGTCGAACTCTTGCGGCAGCAGGCCAAGCAATGGCGCCGCAGGTGTCGCAGCAATCGCACCGAAGAGCGGTCCTGGATTGGCCGGATCAAAGGCGGGGGCTGCGAACACAAAACAGTTCAAGGCAACAGCCGCGCCGCCAAGGGCAGCAGGGACGTTCCCGATGTTTGCAAAAGTGGCATTACACGCGTCGAACTCGCCGCCGAGCTGGGTGAAGCTGCCATCCTTGGTCTCGTCAACATAACGGAGACCGACGGTGAAGCTCAGCTCGTCGGTTACATTGAGCACATTGTGCGTGAAGATCGACCAGGACTCGCCATCTTGCAGGAACGAGTTGTTTGCAAAGTCGCCAGTGGCATCAACGCCGTTGGAAAAGGCAAGCAGCAAATTGGCCGGAGAGCCGAAGATGCCTGCACTAACGCCGGACTGGAACTCATTGAGCAAGGTCAGAGATCCGCTTGAGTCGATTTCCTCGTCGGAATAATAGGCACCGACCAGCCAGTCGAGCCGGTCAGCAAAGGTTCCTTGCAAGCGGGCTTCATGGGTCTGCGTCTTAATGGACGTCAAATTTTCAGGAGCCGCATTGCCGTCGCCAAACTGAGCCGCTTCTGGCGTTGCGCCGACGGTGAAAATGTTCAGTCCGACAAAATCCGTGTTGCGGGTCGAATTGCTTTCAAAGTCGCGATACGAACCGATATAGACGAAGTCGCCAATCGGGGTTTCGACATTATATTCGCCCGAAATGCCGAACTGTTCGGTCGGATCATTGAAGTTGGCGCTGTTGGAATCGTAATTGTCGAGTGCGTCGGGGCCGATATTCGGCGCACCACCTGTCGGCTCAAGTCCGGCTGGTGCGAAAATAGCCCGCGTTGTGGCATCGTTGAAGAATACCGCGTCGCAGCATTCGTCGTTTACTTCGGAATAGTCACCGATCAGACGAAGCGTTCCGGCCTGTTTCAGATCAAGCAGACCTTGGGCGCGCACCGTCCAGCGGTCCCGCGTGTTCTGGTCGTCACCAAACTGGTTGGTCAGAATGCCGTCACGGGTCCGGTAGGCACCAGAGACGCGGAAACCTAGCGTGTCCTCGATCACCGGAACATTGATACCCGCCTGCACATTGATCAGGTCAAAATTGCCATAGCTGAAATTACCGAAGCCTTCATAATCAACAAGGTTCGGCTTTTTCGTTGTGATGTTCAGCGCACCAGCCGATGTGTTCCGGCCGAACAATGTGCCTTGTGGTCCGCGCAACACCTCGACTTGCTCCAGATCGAGCAGATCGCCGAGGGCAACGCCCGGGCGCGAGAGATAGACGCCATCAAGGAAAACCGCGACCGAACTTTCAAGACCGATATTGTTGCCCGTTGTCCCGACACCGCGAAGGCGCAGCGTAATACCGCCAGACTGTGTGTCTGATGTGTTCAGGCTGAAACTTGGTGAGACCTGATCAAGTGTCGAAAGATCGGAGACGCCAGCCTTGTCGAGCGAATCCTGATTGTAGGCGCTGACCGCGATTGGAATATCCTGAATGGAAGCCTCGCGGCGGGTCGCAGTCACAGTAATCTGACCAAGCGTGCGTGCCGAATCTTCTTCATCGGTTGCCGTTTCCTGCGCGATAACAGGGGCGGCGGCCATGAGGGTGAAGAGAGCGGCTCCGCAAAGAAGCTTGGAACTGTAGCGTCTGTTAAATCTCATTTTTGATTTCCTCCCTGGAACCCCGGCCGAGTTCGCCGGTCCCCAGTCTGTTTGTTTTCGGTGCGCATTATGCTTGGACACTCAATTGTGATTGAGCGTCACATGCGTCATTGTGTCAACGGTTTGCACTGAAATGGCTTCTTTTTATATCGCGTGATAAGAGCGTCACCTGCTGGTAATATTGATGATCCGGTGGGTAACGTATGGGCAATTCAGGAGAAATTTGTGTCTCGGTGTGACCAAAATGCCATTGTGCTGTTCTCGGGCGGGCAAGATTCGACGGTCTGCCTTGTCTGGGCGCTGAATCAGTTCGCAAATGTTGACACGATTGGCTTTACCTATGGGCAGCGTCATGGCGTCGAGATGGCGTGCCGGCTAAATGTGCTCGCGGAGCTGCGGCGCTTGCGGCCCGATTTGAGCAGTAAGCTTGGTGAGGATCATGTCAGCGATATTTCGGCGCTCGGCGCTCTGAGCGACACGGCGCTGACACAGGAGAAGGCCATCGAGATGAGCGAATCGGGTTTGCCGACGACCTTTGTGCCCGCGCGCAATCTCGTCTTTCTGACCTTGGCGGCGGCGTGGGGCTGGCGACGGGACGCGGGCGTCTTGGTGGGCGGCATGTGCGAGACCGATTTTTCCGGCTATCCCGATTGCCGCCGGAGCACGCTCGACGCACAGGCAAATGCTCTATCGCTCGGCCTCGACACGCCGATGGAGATCGCAACGCCCCTGATGCATATTGATAAGGCCCAAACCTGGCAAATGGCGTTTGAGCTGTGCGGCGCTGATTTGGTGGATCTGATCGTTGAGCATACTCATACCTGCTATCTCGGGCAGCGCGATGTTCGGCATGACTGGGGGTATGGCTGCGGGGACTGTCCGGCGTGTGATTTGCGCAGACAGGGCTGGGACAAATGGCAGGCACAGGGCCGCGCGCGATGACGTATTCGGTCAAAGAGGCCTATCTGACATTGCAAGGCGAGGGCGCGCAAACCGGACGGGCGGCTGTTTTCCTGCGGTTTTCCGGCTGCAATCTCTGGAGTGGCCGTGAGGCGGATCGTGCGAGCGCCGTGTGCCAGTTCTGCGACACCGATTTTGTTGGCACCGATGGGCCGGGCGGCGGCAAGTTTGAGAGCGCTGACGCTCTGGCCGCACATGTGGGGGGGATCTGGCAGGCGCAGACCTCCGGCGGTGTCGCGGCCACAGGCGGGACGCCTTATGTCATCTGCACTGGCGGTGAACCGCTGCTACAGCTTGATGAGCGGGCGATTGACGCGCTCCATGCGGCGGGGTTCGAAGTCGGTGTGGAAACCAATGGAACGCTCGAGGCTCCAGATAAGCTCGACTGGATCTGTGTCAGCCCGAAAGCGGATGCGGCGCTCAAACAGCGCTCGGGCAATGAATTGAAACTCGTCTACCCGCAGAAGCTTGCGCAGCCCGAATCCTTTACAGGGCTGGACTTTGATCACTTTTTCCTGCAACCGATGGATTCAGACAGGACGGCCGAGAATATTGCAGCCGCCGCAGCATATTGTATGAAGTATCCCCAATGGCGACTAAGCTTGCAAACCCACAAACTGATCGGACTACCTTGACCGGCAACGCGAACAATTCTCGTGGCTTGACTGTCGAAGGTCAGGTCTTCGAAATCGCCAAATCGGTGACCTTCGAGGCCGCTCACCGTTTGCCTGCACGAAGCGGCGATGACCCATATGGACGCATACACGGGCATTCATTCGAACTGGAAGTCACGCTGGCGGGCACCGTGCAGCCGGGTCGGCTCTGGGTCGAGGACATTGCCGTCCTGACATCTACGCTTGGCGAGATTGTCGGACAGCTAGATCATCAGCTGTTAAATGAAATCGAGGGACTGTCCGTTCCGACATTGGAGAATATTCTCGTCTGGGTCGCAAACGAATTGTCCGGTCGATTGGAGAATGTCTCGCAAATCAGATTGTCACGCCCGAGCCTGAAAGAAGTCTGTGTGCTTCGGCTCTCGGTGACATAGCGAAGACAGGCGCAACGACATGACGGCTTTGAAGGCATGTACCAGTGGCGATCTCTTGGCCGAAATCAAGA
>CALLCD010000094.1 GCA_938049795.1 uncultured Hyphomonadaceae bacterium
ACAATCATGGTGATGAAAAACACGCCGACATAGACGCACAGATCGAGGATTTTCATCACCACTTCGCGCACCGCCAGCGCGGTCTGCATCAGCTTTGCGCCGACCCGTCCGGCATATTCATTGGCGTAGAACTCGGTCGATTGGCCGAGCAGATAGCGGTGCATCCGCCAGCGCGCGCTCATGGGTAGGTTCCCGAGCATGACCTGATGGACAATCAGCCCCCAGAGGAAATGGGCAATGGGCAGGATGAGGAAGGACGCGACTGCCATGAGCACGAGCTTTGTGCCATGCGTGTCGAGAAATTGGGCGGGCTCGGTATTGGCAAGCCAATCGACCAGCAGTCCCATAAAGCCGAACAATAACACTTCGCCAACAGCAATCAGGGCCGACAATATCGTCATCGCGATCAGCCAGGGTTTCGCATCGCGCACATAGTGGAGCACGAACCGGGCAAGCCCTTTGGGCGGCTCGCCATGGCGCGTCTCTGGAAACGGCTCCATTCTGCGTTCGAAAAAACCAAACATGGTCATGCTATGCCATGCCGAGGCGTGTGGCTCAATCAGAATGCGGGTGTGATCCATGCCGCCACTGACACGCCGGTCCGGCCCGAGTGGCGATGTCTGACGCTTTGCGGTATAAAGACAAGATGAGGGGTCTGCGATTTTTTGGAGCGCGCTGGCGGCTTTTGCTTGGCCTTGTTGGGCTTGGGGCAGGGGCCTGGGCGTTTCATACCTATGCGCCGCCCCAGCATAATCCGTTTCGGCCTTTGTCGCTGGAAGATCCAATTGGCTTTGCGACCTTTGATAAGCTGACAGACCTCAAATATGAGCCAAGCACTTGTTTTGCCGCTTTGGAGGCTGCCGCTGTGGTGCACACGACGCTTCTGGACAGTGTGACAGGTGAGGGGTGCGGGTTCGAGAATGCGCTGCAGACGCGCCAGGTGCTCACCCCGCTCAATGACGCGTTGAGCATGTCCTGCCCGCTCGCCGCGTCGCTCTATATCTGGGAGCAAGCCTCCGCCAGACCGCTGGCCGAGGACATGTTCGGCAGCCCGCTTGTCCGGCTTGAAACCTATGGCACTTATTCTTGTCGCAATATTGCCGGCAGCCAGCAACGCTCCGAACATGCCACTGCGAACGCCATCGACATTGCGGGCTTTCGTTTGGCGGATGGGCGGTTGATCTCGGTGGCCGAGGATTGGGGTGCCCGTTCACCTGAAGGGCGCTATCTTAAGCGCGTCCACAAAGCGGCGTGCAAATTGTTCTCGGTTACTTTGGGGCCGGACTATAATGCCGCCCATGCCGACCATTTCCACTTTGATTTCGGCTCGGGCGGGTCTTGCCGATAGAGGGCGCTAGACCCGTCGCCAGCTTGCCCCCTCGGCGCTGTCCATAATCTCGATGCCTTCGGCTTTGAGGGTGTCACGGATGCGGTCGCTCTCGGCCCAGTCTTTTGCGGCGCGGGCGGCATTGCGCGCCTCGACCAGCGCGTCGATCCGGGCATTGTCATCGGTGTCCTCGCCCTTCGCCCAGTCTGCGGGTGCGGATTGGAGTAGGCCGAGCAGATGACCCGCCGCGAGGAGATTGGCTTTCGCTGTGGCCATGTCTTTGTTGTCTCCAGCTTGGGCGGCTGCGTTGGCCTCTCCGGCAAGTTTCGACAAAGCGGCAAGCGCTATCGGGGTGTTCAGATCATCGCCGAGCGCATCAAGCACAGTGTGGTCGCTCGCCTTCACATTAGCCGCCTCCCACACCCGCCCGAGCGCGCCGTAAATCCGGTCGAGCGTGGTCTTGGCCTGAGCCAGCAACTCGTCGGTCCAGTCGAGCGGCATCCGGTAATGACCAGACAGAAGCGCAAAGCGGATCACTTCGCCATGCCAATCTTCGAGCAAGTCTTTGAGCAACACGACATTGCCGAGTGATTTCGACATTTTCTCGCCGGACATGTCGAGGAAGCCATTGTGCATCCAGAAACGGGCCATTGGTGCGCCGTGGGCACATTCGCTTTGGGCGATCTCGTTTTCATGATGGGGGAATTGCAAATCCACACCGCCGCCATGAATGTCGATTGTGGTGCCAAGCTGGGCGGCGGCCATCGCCGAGCACTCAATGTGCCAGCCCGGGCGTCCTTTGCCCCAGGGACTGTCCCAGATCGCGTCTTCAGGCTCGTCGGGTTTGGCAAATTTCCAGAGCGCGAAATCGGCCGGATCGCGTTTCTCCTCCGAGACATCGACCCGCGCGCCCGCTTCATTGTCTTCCTGCTTGCGGCCAGACAAGGCACCATAATTTTCCATGCCCGGCACATGGAACCAGACCCCTGATGCGCCGGTATAGGCGTGGCCCTTTTCGATCAGCGCCGCAGTGATCTCGATCATCTCGCTAATGTGAGCGGTCGCCCAAGGCTCTATGGTGGGGGGCAGGGCGTTGATCGCGCCCGCTTCGGCATTGTAGATGTCGGCATATGTCTGCGTCAGGGTTTTGATGGTGAGATTTTCCGCCTGTGCCCGCGCGATGATCTTGTCTTCAATATCGGTGATGTTGCGCGCATAGACGACATTGGCCTCGCCATAGGTCGCGCGTAGCAGACGGAACAAAGTGTCAAACACAATGACCGGCCGGAAATTGCCGATATGGGCGTGATTATAGACCGTCGGCCCGCAGACATAGAGCGTCACGCGTGCGGGGTCGGCGGGGGTAAAATCCTGCTTTTCGCGGTGGAGTGTGTTGTAGAGACGTAGCGTCAAGAGAGGAACCCTTTGCAAGTAAGTACGGGGTTTTGGCCCAATTGTACGATTTTGTCATGGGAAAAAGTTGGACGCGACGACCCTGTTTCCTATATAATGACGGTATAGCCCTGAGGGTATTCACTCGGGCGGGCGTTAAGTCCGGGCGATATGCGGGATGGGGGATACCCCAAAAGCGACGCCTCGGCTCGACCCTCGTCCCTCAGCATTTAGAAAGCTCCCCATATGGATGCGGTAACGAAGAAGACAGACATTGTGCGCGCTGATCCCGCCAAAAAGCCAACACGGGAGGAAGCCGAAGACGCTGTGCGCACGCTGCTCGCATGGGCCGGAGATGACCCCTCGCGCGAGGGCCTGCTCGACACGCCAAAGCGCGTGGTCAAAGCCTATGAGGAATGGTTTAACGGCTATAATGAAGACCCGGTGACTTATCTCTCGCGCACCTTCGATGATGTGCAGGGCTATGATGATATTGTCATGCTGCGCGAGATTGATGTCGAAAGCCATTGCGAGCACCATATGGCGCCCTTTCTCGGTAAGGCCTATGTCGCCTATATGCCGACGCAAGCCGTGGTCGGGATTTCAAAACTTGCCCGCGTGGTGGAGATTTTCGCCAAGCGCCTGCAAACCCAAGAGACGATGACCTCGCAAATTTGCGACGCGATCACCGAAAGCCTTGCGCCCGCTGGCTGCGCGGTGCTGATTGATGCGGTCCACCAGTGCATGACGACGCGCGGTGTGCATCATCCGAACGTCTCGACGATCACAACGCAATTCACCGGCGTGTTCAAAACCGACAAGGATATGCGCGACAGGTTCCTGCGCTTGGCGGGGAAGTAGGCCACCGGCGTCTGGCTTGGGCTTGATGCACTGTCCGGAAATTTCGGGATGGGCGCTTATGCTGATTATGCGCCTGCCTCCTAAACCTATTGGCAATCTTCATTCTATATCATTGGGCTGAGCCATGTTGGGGATCTCAGTGAACGCGTTTATTCAGTCCTTCGGAAGCTATTTGCAATTTGTTGCTGAATTTTTCTTGCGCTTTACGAATCCTGCTGACCGGCTGTTCTTTGTTTTCCCACTGACGTCCGGATTGGCTGCGTTTCTTGTTTTCTATTATGGGAACAAAGCAGGGTCGTTCCGTGCCTTCTTGTTCCCAAAACAGGTCTGGTCCAATCCGACGGCTTGGCTTGATGTGAGGTACTTCTTTTTCCACGGCCTGATCGGGCACTTCCTGCTGAAAGGCATTGGCCTGATGTTCCTGGCAAGTGGGCTTTATTGGAGCGCTGGCATAGAGCCGGGGACCGAGGTTGCATCCGCTTCAATGTACTCAACGAGTTTAAGCCTTGTTATTGCAATCGTGTTCTTTTTTGTCCTTGCTTTGGTGAGTGATTTTGTCGGATTTGCTCTGCACTACCTTCAGCACAAAGTGCCGTTTCTCTGGCAATTCCACAAAGTCCATCACGCGGGTGAGGTTATGCATCCGCTGTCTAACTTTCGTGAACATCCGGTCGATAACCTCCTCTATGCAGTGTTTATCCAATTCATAACGGGCATAAGTGTTGGGCTGATGTTGCGGGTTTTTGGGTATATGCCGTCAGTGCTACAGATATTGGGCGTCTCTGTTTTGAGCCTTATGTTTAACCTTGTTGCATACCATTTGCGTCATTCGCATATCTGGTTGAGGTGGCCCGGGGTCTGGTCAAAGGTTTTCCCGAGCCCCGCCCATCATCAAGTCCATCATAGCCGTCACCCTGATCATCTGGACAAGAATTTTGCCTTCAGGTTTCCGATCTGGGATGTGATATTCGGGACTTATGTCATGCCCGAAGATAACCGTGATATCGAGTTTGGAATCGTTGAGGATGCTTCGGACCTAAATTCCTGCGTTAATCTGTATCTTGTTCCCTTCAGGGATGCATGGCGGGTTCTTAAAAAGGACCAAGACCAGGAAGAGACAGCCACGAAGCCGTCCGCGTCATCATCGCTACCGGTTAAGTGAAAATCGGGGAAATCGGATCGCCGAGGCTTTGTCCAGCCCTTCAATCTGTCATTTCTGTGACGTTCAAGCCCCGCCCGGGATGACGCGGTCGGGTGGCAAATGTCCGTCTGCGTATGTCTTGATATTGATGATGACTTTCTCACCCATTTCGACGCGGCCCTCAATCGTGGCCGAGCCCATATGCGGCAAGAGCACCGTGTTTGGCATGCCGATCAGTTTCTGGTTTACCGCAGGTTCGCGCTCGAACACATCCAGCCCTGCGCCCGCGATCCGGCCTTCTTCGAGGGCGCGGGCGAGGGCGGCTTCGTCGATGACCTCCCCGCGTGAGGTGTTGATGATATAGCTTTCCGGCTTCATCAGGCCGAGCCGGCGCGTGTTCAGCAAATGGAAGGTTGCGGGCGTATGCGGACAATTGACCGAAACAATATCCATCCGGCCGAGCATCTGGTCGAGACTGTCCCAATAGGTCGCCCCGAGCGCTTCTTCGATGCGGGGGCTGACCGGATTGCGGTTATGATAATGAACCTGAAGGCCAAAGGCTTGCGCGCGGCGGGCGACCGCTTGTCCGATCCGGCCCATGCCGATAATGCCGAGCCGTTTTCCAGCGATCCGGCGGCCCATCATCCAGGTCGGTGACCAGCCGACAAATTCGCCAGCTTCCATTGCCATACGGCCTTCGGTCAAGCGGCGCGGCACGGCGAGGATCAGCGCCATCGTAATGTCGGCGGTGTCATCGGTTAAAACGCCGGGCGTGTTGGTGACGGCGATGCCGCGCTGGGCGGCGCTGTCCACGTCGATATTGTCTGTGCCTGCGCCAAATTGGGCGATCAGTTTGAGCTGGTCACCGGCGCGGGCGAGGAGGCGGGCGTCAATCTGGTCGGTCACCGTCGGCACCAGAACATCGGCTGTGGCGAGCGCTTCGGCCAGTTCTTCGGCGCTGAACGGGTGATCATCCTCGTTCAGACGCGCGTCGAACAATTCCTTCATGCGCAGCTCGACCGGCGCAGGCAGTTTCCGCGTTACGACAATTTTCAGTTTGCCAGATTGCATATATCCACGCCCTCCTAAGGCCCGTTCGCTTCGCATAGCAGAACTTGAAGCCCCCACCAATGGGGTCATTCAGTCTACGGGGCGATGTGTGTCTATGCAAATTGAGGGCCGTGGCCAATTCGTAATGATGGTGCCGCTTTTCGCGAGGGGGCGGTGCGCACCGTCCGCTTTTACATCCGATTCACGCCTCTTTGGTAAAACGGTTCGGTCAGTATCTTGTAAATTGTGTAGAGTTTGAGGTGTATTATGCGGTCTTTGGCGGCAAGTGTTGCGATATTGGGCTTGGGGTTGGGGGCGTCGAGCCTCGCGGTCGGACAGGAAATTCGGGAGCCGCAGCCGCAAAGGGTCAGCCAGTTCTCCGGAAAACCCGTGCCGCGCTTTGAAACCTTGCGCTATTCCGAGGTCAACGGACGCGCCGGACCCAGCCTCGAACATCCGGTGCGCTGGCGCTATCAGCGCGAAGGCCTGCCGGTGCTGATCGTTAAGGAAAGTCAGGACTGGCGGCGGGTGCAAGACCCCGATGGCGACGAAGTGTGGATGCATGCGCGTATGTTGCGGTCCGGAAAAATCGGCATGACCCGCGGCGAGGTGAAGCTCTTTCAAACGGCCAGCCCGACCAGCCAGCCAATTGCCGCGCTTGAAGCGGGCGTCATGGTGACCTTGCTCGACCGATCTGGCGAATGGATCAGGGTCAGTGTTGACGGGCATCGCGGCTGGGCTTTGCAAAGCGCGATTTGGGGCATCGCGCCGCAGCCATAGTGGTATAGGGGCTGATTTCGGCCTCACAGCGCGCGCCCGCAATCTCGGCAATATTGCGCTTTGCCAGTTGACTTCGCGTCTCTGGCGGTTTGGATACCGCTAGATTTTGCAAGGAGACTGATTTGACCCGCGCTGGCCCCCATGATTTTCACACCCCGCAATCCTCCTACACATATGATGATCTGATCGTCTCCAGTCAGGGGGAACTGTTCGGGCCGGGCAATGCGCAATTGCCAGCGCCGCCCATGCTGATGATGGATCGGGTCACCGAAATGTCGCTCGATGGCGGCGAGTTCGGCAAGGGCCATGTCCGTTGCGAACTCGATATCAATCCTGATCTGTGGTTTTTCCAATGCCATTTTCCGGGCGATCCGGTGATGCCGGGCTGTCTCGGGCTTGATGCGATGTGGCAAGCGGTGGGCTATTGGCTTGGCTGGTCAGGCTCACCGGGCAAAGGCCGCGCGCTTGGCGTTGGCCGCGTGAAATTTACCGGCGAGATCACGCCGGATGTGAAACTTGTGCGCTATGAGATCGACATGAAAAAGGTCAAACGCGGCGGGCTCGTGCTCGGCATTGCCGATGGCCGTGTGTTTGCCGATGAGAAACGCGTTTATGTTGCCGAAGATATGCGTGTGGGCATGATCCAGAAGCCTGCGGATTGATGGGATGAGTGAGCTGACGCAATTGAGCCGGTCGGTGGCTGGACTGACGGTGCTGGTCACAGGCGCCGCCTCCGGCATGGGTGCGGCCACGGCGAAGCTGTTTGCGGCTGAGGGCGCGAATGTTGCGGTCACGGACTATGATGAGGCAGGCGCGCAGAGCGTTGCCGAAGAGATCGCAAAGGCGGGTAAGTCGGCCAAAGCGTGGCGGCTCGATGTCAGCGACAGTGCGGCGATTGCTCAGACCGTAACCGACATCGCAAGCCATTTTGGCGGGCTGGATAGTCTCATCAACAATGCCGGTATTTCGGCCTTTCATCCGCTTGATGATGATGGCTATGACGAGACGTGGGACCGCGCGATGGCCGTCCTGCTTACTGCTCATCAGCGCACCGTGCGGGCGGCTCTGCCATTCTTGCGCAAGTCGGCCTGTCCGCGCATTGTCAACATCGCCTCGACCGAAGCACTCGGAGCCACTGCGTTTGACAGCCCGTATTGTGCGGCCAAGGCGGGCGTCGTCGGGTTCACCCGTGCGATTGCGCTCGAGCTTGGCAAGGAGGGGATTACGGTCAATTGCATTTGTCCTGGGCCGATCACAACGGCGATGACGGCGCCGGTGCCAGACGAGCATAAAGAGATTTACGCCCGCAGGCGGACCGCTTTGCGCCGCTATGGTTTGCCCGAAGAGGTGGCGCATATGACGTTTAGCCTCTGCTTGCCCGCAGCGAGCTTTATCACCGGCGCGATCATTCCCGTCGATGGCGGCCTGATGGTGCGCAATGCTTAACCTGCGCTAACCCGCGTCGAGCTCAGCCCGAATGTCCCTATGCCGCGCCCGCGTCAGCGTATGCCCGCGCATGATCAGCCCTGCCGCGCCGAGCAGGACGGCCGGAGGGACAATGAAGGTGAACAAGAGCCAGCCGCTTGCCGTGTCGCTGACCACGCCTTTGGGATCAAATCCGACCTGCTCGAGCAGATTGTACGCAATGGCGGGGCCGAGCGCGCTGCCGATTTTTCCAGTTAAGGTGAGGCTGCTGAAGAAGAACCCCATACGCACCTGACCCGTTTGGAGTTGATCATGGTCCGCCGTATCGGCAACCATTGAACGGGCAAGGAATATCCCTGCGCCAAAGGCCACACCATAGAATATGTTCGCCGCCATGATCAGCGCGATGTGTGCGCCGCTCGTGATGCCGAAAAAGCCTAGTGTGATCATCCCGTAGATCATTGCGCCGGTATAGACATGGTGCTTCTCGAACCGTTTGGCGAGCGCCATCCAGAGCGGCACAAACACCATGCCCGCACTGAAATAGACCACCAGGACAAGGCTCGTCATATCGGGAATGCGGAACACATAGACGGCAAGCCAGACATAAAGACTGCCCGTAATGCCAATCGCCGTATCGAGCAGCAGCGTGGCCGTCAGCACGCGCCGCAAATGCTTGTTGCGGAAGACCACAAGAAAGTCGCCAAGCCTTGTTGCCAGACTGCGCGTTTTGGGCAAGGGGTCGGGCAGGGTGAGCGTGGTGATGGCCACAAAGAGCGGTAGGGTGATCACCAAAAACCAGCTCATCAGATTGGCCCGTCCGGCCGCACCTTCGATCAGGCCGCTCAGCTCGCCAATCGCGGGCAGGATCAGCACCATCAGCATGCCCCCCGTGCCTACGACCTGCCGCCAGCCGATAATGCGCGAGCGTTCGTCATAGCTTTCGGCAAGCTCTGCCGCCCACGCCAGATGCGATAGGAGCAGGATCGTATAACCGAGATAGACAAAGAACAGCCAGAACAGGAGATAGGTCGCGCCCGCACCTGACGGTGGATGGAATAACATATGCACCGACACCATTAGAAGGGGCACCGACAATACCATCCATGTCCGCCGCCTGCCCCAGCGAAACCAGACCCGATCGCTTAGCCAGCCAAATAGCGGGTCCGTGATCACATCGACAAATTTCGACAGGGTGAACAGCGTGCCCACCAGCCCGACCGTGAGCAGTGTCGTCTCCGCATAGAGCGGCGGAATATAGACAATTAGCGGAACACTGAGAGCGGCCGTCGGAATAGCGGGCAGCACATAGGCGAGGATGTGTTTGCCGGAGAGCGAGGTTGAGTTGGGCATGCGAGGGCAAGCCTGTGGTGGTGCGGGCTTGGCGTCAAGGCGTAATCGCTAGATAGCTCTAAGGGTAGGGTGGGGAGGCGCGCGGACCTCCCCTGATCATTTCGCTCGGCTCTTCTAACCGGCTTTGACGCTCGCAACCCAGCGCTCGACCCGCTTTTCAAGCACAGACAGCGGCAGCGCGCCGCCCCCAAGGATCGTGTCGTGGAAGCCGCGAATGTCGAAATCTGCGCCAAGCTCGGCTTCGGCATTGGCGCGCAGTTCGAGGATTTTCAACATGCCGATCTTGTAGCTTGTTGCTTGCCCGGGCCAGACAATATAGCGGCGCACTTCGGACAGGGCCTGCGGCTCGGTGATGGCCGCATTTTCGAGGAAGTAATCCACCGCGTCCTGTTCGGTCCAGCCTTTGGAATGTAGGCCGGTATCGACCACGAGCCGGATCGCCCGCCAGATTTCAGAGCCGAGCCGTCCGAACCGCGAATAGGGACCAGGATATGTGCCCGGAATTTCCGTAGCCAGAAGTTCCGAGTAGAGCGCCCAGCCTTCAATATAGGCGGTAAAGCCGATCTGTGTGCGGAAGGTTGGGATGCCCTCGAGTTCCTGCGCAATGGCGATCTGCATATGGTGGCCGGGTAGACCTTCATGATAGGCGATGACTTCCAGTTCGCGCTTGGGCATGGCGGTCATGTCCGAGAGGTGGGCGTAATATGTGCCCGGTCGCGAACCATCTGGTGTCGATGGGAAATAGTGTTGCGCTGCGCCGTCCTGCTCGCGGAACGGTTCGACCCGTTTGACCACGAGATCGGCTTTCGGCAAATGGCCGAAATAGTCCGGCAAGTGCGTTTTCATCGCGTGGATCACGGCGGTCGCGTCATCAATATAGCCCTGACGCCCCTCATCCGTGTTCGGGAAATAGAGCCGCTCATCGTCTTTGCTGTCGCGTAGATAATCGAAGAAGGCGCGCAGATCCCCCTCAAAGCCGACCTCTTGGCGGATCGCATCCATTTCGGCGCGCAGGCGGGCCACTTCGGACAGGCCGATCTCGTGAATCTCGTCAGCGGTTAAAGATGTCGTGGTCTGGTCGGCGAGGCGCTGATTGTAGAAGTCCGCGCCATTTGATTGCAATGAGCCAACGCCGGTGCCGGTCTCGGCAGCGTTTGGCATGTCTTCGCGTTGCCAGGCGATCAGTTCTTTATAGGCATCCTGCCAGTCGCCCATCAGCGCGGCGCGGGCCTCTTCACGCAAGACCTCCGCGCGCGCTTCGGCAATCGCACCGCTTTCAACCAGCGCGGCGAGCTTGGCGTTCACATCGGCCCAGATGTCGCTGTCAGTGCCGCTCTCGTCAAATGGGGTGCCGGTGATGATTTTGGTGGATTCTTCGATCACCGCTTCAAAGGCAAAGCGCGGTGGCCGGTTGCCAGCGGCGGCATTGGCTTTGGACCGCCCAATCAGTTCGCGCAAGGCTCGCGATGTGTCGGTGATGCGGGCAATGTAGTTCTGCATGTCCTCGTCGGTTTCGGTGACGTGGAACGCGATCAGGAGCTGCGGGAAGGCGCCTTGCACCGCGCCCATCTGCTCGAACACATAGCCGTTTTCGGAGAAGGGGGCGGCCGCTTCGGCCTGTTCGAGCAGGAATAAGAAGACATCATAGGAGGTCTTGGTCTCCTCATCGAGCTCCTCATACGGAAACTCCGCCTTCATTTCGGCGACTTGCGCGCGCATCCACTCCAAGTCTTCGGCGTCGGAGGCGGCGGTGTAGCTGTCAAACTTGTCCTGATTGGTGCTCCGGCCAAGGAAAGTCTGTGTCTCCGGACTGCGGGCGATCTGTTCTTCGAATTTGACCTCGAACCAAGCGTTCAGTCTTTCGCTGGCGGTCTCTATCGCAGGCGTTTGCGGGGTCTGCGCAGTTGAGCCGGGGGCTTGAGGCTCCTGTTGGCTTGGGGGAGAGCAGGCAACAAGGGCACTGCTGGCCAGAAGAGCGAGCATGAAGGGGCGCATAGGAGGTCTCCGTGAGCGTTGGATTTGCGTGACCCTACCAGCGCATATTGGTGTTTTGCAAAGAATGCACCCCTGATGGGTGAGTTTTCGACCGATATATCCCCAGACCGTAGAAAATTCGCAGCGTGTCCCCTGTGAACGAAATGCCGGTTAGAGTAGGCTGTGGAAATGTGTGGCGTGCGGATGATATGTTGATATATTGTTTTGAAACAAAGCTTTATAAGAATGCAAAATTGCACCCTATACGAATGTTCCGTATCATTCTATTTTTGTTCTCTTAATGTTCAGTTAACGCTAAATTGTGGATAACCTGCTGAATCTGCGTTGCCCATAGCATCCCACGCCTTCCTATGTTAGCCCATTGTATTGCATACTAGGCCCAGAAATTGGCTGGAATGAACGGGGTTGCGAGGTGTTTTCATCCACTTATGAAAGTGCGATTGATGCGAAGGGGCGGGTTTCCGTGCCGGCGTCCTTCCGTGCTGCGTTGGGTGGGGCGTCGCGGATCTATGTCTGGCCAGCGCTCGATGGGCGGGCCTGTCTGGAGGCGGGCGGAGACCAGTTGATGTCGGACTATCGCCAGATCCTTGCGCGCATGTCGCCTGATGACCCCGCGCGCGAGGCGATTGTCCACTCGATCTTTGGCCGCAGCGCTGATCTGAAAATGGATGATCCGGGCCGGATCAAACTGCCGGACATGCTCCTGTCTTATGCGGGCATCACCGGAAAGATTGTGTTCTCCGGCGCGTTTGATCGGTTCCGTATCTGGAATCCGGACGAGTTTGCCGCCTATGATGCTGAAATGGTCGCCAAGACGCGCGCAAGTCGCGGTGAGATTGATGCGCCCTTCCGTGAGGCGTTGGCGGCGGGCGCGATTTCCAATGCCAAGCCGATAAATGGGGAGGGTGACGCGTAATGTCTGGCCATATCCCCGTCATGCTTGATGAAGTGCTCGAAGCGCTCGCCCCGACCGATGGCGAGGTTTATGCGGATGGGACATTCGGCGGGGGCGGCTATGCGATGGCGATCCTCGGTGCGGCAAACTGCAAGCTTGTCGGCATTGACCGCGATGTGACGGCGATTGAGCGGGCCGAACATATGGCCGAGAAAGAGCCGCGCCTTGTGCCTGCGCTTGGCCGGTTTGGGCGGCTCGACGCGCTTGCCGAGGCGGCGGGCTTTGCCATGATTGACGGCGTGGTGCTCGATCTTGGCGTGTCGTCTTTCCAGATTGATCAGGCCGAACGCGGCTTTTCCTTCATGCGTGACGGGCCGCTCGATATGCGTATGGGCGGGGCAGGTCCGCGCGCGGCTGATCTTGTCAACCGGCTTGATGAGCGGGTGTTGGCGGACATTATTTTCCGGCTTGGCGAAGAGCGTAAGGCGCGGCGTGTGGCGCGGCAGATTGTGGCGCGGCGCAAAGAGCGTCCGTTCGAAACGACCGCCGATCTGGCCGAAACGGTGGAGGGTGCGCTCGGCGGCAGACGCGGTGCGCGCACACATCCAGCGACGAAGACCTTTCAGGCTTTGCGCATGTATCTCAATGATGAGTTGGGCGAGCTTGCTCGTGCGCTCGCGGCGGCGGAGCGGATATTGCGCGTGGGCGGACGGCTCGTGATCGTGACCTTTCATTCGCTGGAGGACCGGCTTGTCAAAGCGTTTCTGCGCGAACGCGGCGGGCAGATGGCGGGCGGGTCGCGGCATGCGCCTGCCAAAGCGGCAAAAGCCGCGCCAAGTTTCCATGTTGCCTCACGCAAGGCGGGCATTGTCTCGCTCGAAGAAGCGCAGACCAATCCGCGCGCGCGCTCTGCCAAATTGCGCAGTGCTGTGCGCACCGACGCACCGGCCTGGGGCGGGGCGGCCTGGGCGGGGTTTGATTTGCCGCCTGTCGAAGAAATGGAGGGTTCAGAATGAGCCGGAATACATTTTTGTTCGGCCTGTTGGTCGCGATTATTCTCGTCATCGGGCTTTACCGCGCCAAAGACGGCGCGCGTGATTCCAGCGCTGACATTGCGCGGCTCGAACAGGAAATTGCCGACGCCTACAAGCAGAAACGTCTGCTGGAGGCTGAGCTTGCGCATATGGGGCGGCGCGAATGGGTGGCCGAATATGCTCGTGTTGAATTGGGCATGCAGCCCGCGCGGGCCAATCAGTTTGCTACCGAGTTCAATCTTGACCTTCTGGTCGGGCCGGTTCGGGGCGAGGGCGATCAGGTGCGCGCCACAGAGGGGGCGACAGGAGAGGATGCGGCATCGGGGGAGCTTGTGTCGGGTGAAACGGGTGATTTGGGGGCTGACGAACGCGAATGACTGTCCTTGCAGACATGTTCAAAGCGGGGCGAATGTCCCGTTCGCTGATCATTGTGTCAGCTTTTGCGGCGCTGTTTGCGCTGGTCGGTCTGCGCGGCGTTTCGGTGGCGCTCGGCTCTGATGCGGCGCGCGGTACGGTGGCTGCGGCTGAACCCGAAGCGCATATTCGCGCCGAGATCCATGACCGCAATGGTGAATTGCTTGCAACCTCGGTCAGCGTCTATTCCTTGTTCGCCGATCCGCGCGCGATCTGGAATGCCGCTGATGTCGCCGCCGCGCTTGCCGGTGTCTTTCCGGATATGGACAGGGCGGAGCTGACCGCACGGCTTAGCAATCGTGCGCGCGCCTTTGTTTGGATCAAGCGGGGGCTGACCCCGCGCCAGCGTCAGGCGGTGTTTGATCTTGGGGTTGAGGGGCTCGGCTTTCGGGTCGAGCGCCAGCGAGCCTATCCGCGCGGGAGCCAGGCCGGACATGTGCTGGGCCATACCGATGTTGATGGCAAAGGGCAGATGGGGATCGAGTTTGCCCTTGATGAGCGTTTGCGTAGCCATGACGAGCCGGTGCGGCTGACCCTCGATTCCGGTGTCCAATATGTGCTTGAGGCTGAAATTCAAGCCGCTGCCGAGGCGTATGACATTGCTGGTGGCGCGGGCATTGTGCTCCATGCGCGGACCGGCGAAGTGCGCGCTATGGCGAGCTGGCCGCAATTTGATCCAAACCGCCCGAGGCTGGCGACCGAAGCGGCGCGGCTCAACCGTGCGACGGGCGCGGTTTACGAACTTGGCTCCGTGTTCAAGCCGCTAACGGTTGCCGCTGCGCTTGGCTCGGGGGGGATCAGCATGGCGGAGACATTCGATGTCCGCTCCGAGCTTGTGATCAACGGGTTCGAGATCACCGACACCCATCAAGGCCCTGCGCGTATGGATGCGGCACTGGTCCTCGCCGAAAGCTCGAACATCGGGACGGTGCGCATTGCCGAACGGCTTGGCCCCACTGGTCTTGCTGAAGCGCTTGACCGGCTTGGTCTGCTCGACCGTGCGCCGATTGAGATGCCGTCAAGCGCGGCCCCGATCCTGCCGCGCAAGTGGACTGAGCTGTCCAATGCGACGGTGAGTTATGGGCATGGGGTCGCTGTCAGCCCGCTCGCTTTTGCGCGAGGGTTTGCGGCGCTTGGCAATGACGGCGTTGTGCCGGATTTGACGCTTGTGTCCGGCCCGCGTGATCCGGCGCGGCCTATCGTGGCTCCCTTTGTTGCGCCGGAGATTGCCAGCGATCTTGTCGGCATGCTGCGGGTCGCGGTCACCGAGGGCACCGGCAAGCGCGCCGATGTGCCCGGCTACCGTGTGGCGGGCAAGACTGGCACGGCTGAGAAACCGATTGCGGGCGGGTATTCCGAGGACCGTAATGTCAACAGTTTCGCCGCGCTATTCCCATCCGAGCGCCCTGAATATGTCGTATTGGTTGTGCTAGATGACCCGCGGGCCGGGGGCGGACCGGGCGGCACGGCGGCCTTGAACGCTGCGCCGGTGGCAGGCCGCATTATCGAGCGGATTGCGCCCTTATTGGAGGTTGCGCCCGAGTTTGATCAGGCTGCGCTCTCCGAACGTGCCTCCCGCGAACGGAGTGTGCCATGACTTTGAGAGAACTTTTCCCCGACAATTCCGAAGCCCAGCGCGAGATTGCCGTCACGGGTATGACGGCCGACAGCCGCGCGGTCAGCGATGGCTATGTGTTTGCCGCTTTGCAAGGCGTACAAGCGGATGGGCGGGACTATATTCCGCAAGCTCTGGCCAAGGGCGCAGTCGCAGTGCTCGGCCATGATTTACCCGTTGATCTGGGTGTTCCGGTTATTGATGTCGCCGAACCGCGGCTGGCATTGGCTCAGGCGAGCGCGCGTCTTTACCCTGAGCAGCCTGACACTATGGTTGCGGTCACCGGCACCAATGGCAAAAGCTCGACGGTCGATTTCCTGCGCCAGATCTGGGCTTATGCGGGCCTGCGTGCGGCGAGCCTTGGCACGCTGGGCGCCGTTGGCCCCTCCGGCGCGATTGATCTCGGGCACACCACGCCCGACCCCGTCGCCATCCACCAGACTTTGCAGCAGCTTGCCCGCGATGGCGTCACCCATGCCGCTATGGAAGCATCCTCCCACGGGCTCGCCCAATTCCGGCTCGATGCGGTCAAGCTTGGCGCGGCAGCCTTTACCAATCTGACGCAAGATCATCTTGACTATCACCCCACATTCGAGCTCTACCGCGACGCGAAACTCCGCCTTGTCAAAGAGCTGCTACCGGCGGGTTGTCCGGTCATCATCAATGCGGACAGTGACGAGCGCCAGAGCTTTGCCGAGGCGGCTGAAACGGCCGGTTGCCCGATCATCTCCGTCGGCTGGCGCGGGCGGGATCTGAAAATCTCCGAACTGATGCCGCGCGCGCATGGTCAGAAGCTTTTCCTTGAGTGGCGAGGCGCAAAGGCCGAGCTTGATTTGCCATTGATCGGTGAGTTCCAGGCGCTTAATGCGCTCACCGCTGCGGGGCTTGCGCTCGCGCTTGGGCAATCGTTTGAGAGCGTTCTGGCGGGCATGGCGGCGCTTCAGCCGGTCAAGGGGCGGATGGAATTTGTTGGTAAAACGGCCGACGGCGCGGGTGTTTTCGTCGATTATGCGCACACGCCGGACGGGCTCGACACATTGCTGCGCGCGGCCCGTCCACATACGGCCGGACGGCTCATCCTCGTCTTTGGTGCAGGCGGCGACCGTGACACCACCAAGCGGCCCCTGATGGGCGAAGTGGCCGCCCGCCATGCCGACGCGACCATCGTGGCCGACGACAATCCCCGCTCGGAAGTCCCCGCTGATATTCGCCGCGCCATTCTTGCCGCTGTGCCGGACGCAACCGAGATCGGCGACCGTCGTCAGGCGATCTTTGAAGGTGTGGGCCGGCTCAAGGCAGGCGACACATTGCTGATCGCGGGCAAGGGCCATGAGACCGGACAGATTGTCGGGGATCAGACTTTGCCCTTCTCTGATCAGGACACGGCTTTGGCCGCATTGGCGGGGGAGGCGGTATGACCGAATATCTCTGGACCGCCGCAGATGCCGCCGCCGCAACGGGCGGAACCACAACGGGCGGCTGGCTCGCCTCTGGCCTGTCGATTGATACACGCTCGCTCGTCAAGGGCGATCTCTTCATTGCGCTCACCGATCAGCGGGACGGGCATGATTTTGTTGCCAATGCGTTTGCGGCGGGCGCAAGTGCAGCGCTTGTCTCCCGGCCTGTGCCGGACGCGGGCGGGCCGCTCTTGATGGTGGACGATGTTCTGCCTGCGCTTGAGGCGATGGGCATTGCCGCGCGGGCGCGGTGTGACGCGGTGCGGGTTGCGGTCACGGGCTCTGTCGGCAAGACCAGCATCAAGGAAATGCTTGCGCAGATTTTCCGTGCGGCGGGCCGTGCGCATTGGTCGGTCAAGAGCTTTAACAATCATTGGGGCGTGCCGCTCACCCTTGCGCGTCTGCCGCAAACCACCGAGCGTGCCGTGTTCGAGATCGGCATGTCGACCCCGGGCGAAATTGCGCCGCGATCGGATATGGTCCGGCCCCATTGCGCGATCATCACGAAAATCGCTGGCGTCCATCTCGAAGGGCTGGGCTCTGTCGCCGGGGTCGCTGAAGAAAAGGCAGGCATTTTCTCAGGGCTCGAGGCGGGCGGTGTTGTGGTTCTGCCTGCCGGGGACGCCTATCTCGATCTGTTGCGCACGCGGGCGAAAGAGGCGGTCGCTGACGCTGAAATCCTGACATTTGGCACCGGCGAGGCGAGCGATGCCCGTGTGCTCGATTATCGGGCTGACGGGCATGGCGCTGTGGCCGAGCTTGAAATCTTGGGCACCCGCGTTTCGGTCAAGCTGCAAGCGGGCGGGGCGCATTGGGCGCTCAATGCGGGCGCGGCGCTGCTGGCCTCTGTGGCGAGCGCGAGACTGTCAGCCAAGGAAGCTGCTGAAGCGCTCGGTGGATTTGTCCCGCCTTCCGGACGCGGCGGGGTCGAGGATTTGGCCTTGCCCACCGGCGGACATTTCACGCTGGTGGACGACAGCTATAATGCCAATCCGACCAGCATGGCTGCCGCGCTCGAAGCGCTCGCCGCGCGCCCCGCAAAACGGCGTCTCGTCGCGCTCGGCGCAATGGGCGAGCTTGGTCCGCAATCGGCCGCACTTCATGCCGGTCTGGCCGAT
>CALLCD010000095.1 GCA_938049795.1 uncultured Hyphomonadaceae bacterium
GCTGCGATTGCTGGTCAGGACGGGCTGGCAGACCAAACCACCGCCGCAGACGCAACAGACACGGTCGAACGCGACAAGTTGGCGTGGCAAAACGACTATTTGCGCCAACGCCTCGCCTTTATGGAAGAGCACGGCATCTCCGACACCACCGATAGTGCGCCAGCCGATCTTCCTTCAAGCAACGCGCCTGAGCCACGCAGTCCGGATGTGCCGGACGCGCCTGCCGCCGTCGCCGTGCAAACCGAACCGGCAGCAGAGCCCGGTGACATCGAGCAGGAACTGGCACGGCTTCGCTGGCGCAATCGTTATCTTGAGGGACGGCTAGCCTATATTGATGGCGATGCATCGCTTGAAGACGGCGCCGGTGCAACGAGCACAGATAATGCGGATAAGACCAGTGCTGCGGAGGCATTGCTCGAGCGGCTGGAACGCGCGGATGACAGTTGAGCAGACGGCCTTGTATGCAATTTGTGTGATGACTGCCCCATAGTTGCCGTTCATTGTTCAGTCCGCATTCAAGCTTGTTGTGAGAGTGTTTGTGCAGTGTGTTGATTTGTAAAATATTTTGCGAAATGGCCGTTTAGGGTTAGTATTTGTTTGTCGAATGAGTTGGAGGACATTGTTTCATGCAAGATCGTATTGATATCCGTGAAGGATTGCTCGAAGGGGCTCCCGAGGTTCACCTGTCGCGCCGTGCGATTATTACGGGCCTTGCCTGTGGAACCGTATTTCCATTTTTAAGTGGCTGTACGACAAATCCCGCAACCGGACGACGCCAGCTCTTGCTGGTAAACGAAGGTCAGATTGCGAATATGTCGCTGGCCGCTTGGTCGGACATGAAAACCCAGATCCCGCAATCATCAGATCGCCGCTTGCGCAATCGCGTAAACGAGAATTGGAGCCGGATTGCTGACGGCGCGGGCAAGGGCAATGAAGATTGGGAAGTGGCCATATTCGATGCTGATACGGTCAATGCGTTCGTTATGCCGGGCAATAAGGTCGGCGTGTTTCGCGGCATCACGGAATTGACCGAGAATGACGACCAATTGTCTTCGGTGCTCGGGCATGAGGTTGGCCATGTGACTGGTCGCCATGCTGCAGAACGGCTTTCGGTCAATGTTGCATCGCAAACGGCTCTACAGGTGGGGTCTATTGCGATTGCTTCACAAGAATCATTGCGCGGCTTCGGACCAACACTTGGCGCGCTTGGTGGGGCGGCGATCCAATTTGGTGTCGTGCTCCCCTATAGCCGTAATCATGAGACGGAAGCGGACAAGTTGGGCGTGGATTACATGCACAATGCGGGCTATTCGGTTCGTGAGGCTCCACGGCTCTGGGATCTGATGGCCGCGCAAAGCGAAGGCAAACGCCCGCCCGAGATTATGTCCACCCACCCAGATCCGGTAAACCGGGCGGCGGCGCTGCGTCAGTACATCAATGACAAAGGGTATGATGTCGTCTAGGCGGCAAGCCGGCTCCTAACCGGCTGAAGAAAGGCCAGTGCTCCGTCCGGATCGTTGGCCTTTTTTGTGTTCTGTTTCCAAATGAGTGGCTTTGCCGTCCGGAAATTTTGAGTTCAGCCTTGCGCCAGAGGGGGCAGACGCACTATTTCTATAGGAGGAAACGCGGCTTCCGGCGCGCGTATGTCAGAGGGGACATGAAATCATGACAGAGCTTGCAACATCCAGCCCGAGTGCGCTGCAATACCTTGACCGGGCGATGGGTGGGCTGCGCAAGCTTGGCCTCGTGCCCGAAAAAGCCGGCGATCCAGCCCCGATTGTCGCTCTGCTCAACCAGATCTCCGAGCTTGACCCTGACAAAGTCACGACAATTGCGCGCACCCTCGACCAATCCTCGACCTTCAATGATGTCGTGCGCGAGAACGTCTCCGGCATGAAAGTCGGCGAGCGGTATGAGGGCATCACCAAAGCCTTCAATTCGATCCGCGACGACAGCAAATCGCTGGTCGATCAATATGCCGACGGCAAAATCTCGACGATGGAACGCGCTTCAAATGTCTGGATGAAAATGACGCGCGGGGACATCGCTTCCCGCTTTGGCAAGATCAAGGATCTCTATCTGGAAGTCCAGAACGAGACGGCCAACCAGATCGAACGCGAACGGACGATCCTTGAAGCCTATCTCGATTTCCGTGGCGCGCTGAAACAGTCCGAGGTCCTCGCGCTCGATGTCTTGAAAACGGCCGAGGAGAAACTGAACGGTGCGCGCGAAGCGGTCAGCACAGCCGTCGCTGCGGTCGAAGCCTATACCGGAGAAGACGCAGCCGAACGCGCCGGTCTCGAGCTCAAACGCGACGAACAGCTGCGCCATCTGCAAGCGGAAGAGAAACGCTATCAGGTCTCCAAAGATCTCTCCGACAATCTCACCATTGGGTACAACACATCCGAAGTGATCATGGCGCGGCTCGTCCAGACGACAAATGCCAAAGAGCGCATCTACGCCCAGTCGATCAGCTTCTTCGGCACCAATGAAATCGTGTTGACCGCGCTGACGGCGACCTTCACCGGCATGCATGGACTGCATGAGGGCACCCAATCGCTCGAAGCCATGAAGAAAGGCGTTGACCAGAGCCTTGAAACGCTCGCCAAAATTGGCGGACAGGTGCAAGAGGCGGCGACCCGCGCCGGCTATGGGCCAACTGTGTCCGCCGCATCGGTGAAAATGCTCGTCGATTCGGTGGTCTCCTATCAGGAACGTAGCCAGGACATCATCGCGGAAATGCGGGTCATGGCGACCAAAAACTCTACCGAAATCCGTGAAGCGGTCGAAGATGGCAAACGCCGTCTGACGCGCCTTGTCGAGAAAGGGGCGGCGGCGGCGCTGATACCATCTGATTCGTGAGTGAAGAGGTCCCATCCAACCCGACGCCTGAAACGCTTGACGAGGTCATGCTGGCCATGGACGTGGTCGACACGCTCCGCCATCGCGAGCAATTGGTCGGCGCAGAGCTCGATTCGGAGACGCGCAAAGCCGACCTGATCAAACGCCTGCACGAGATCTACAGCGCGCAGGGCATCGAAGTGCCCGATCATATTCTGGAGGATGGTGTCAAAGCGCTTGAGGAACGGCGCTTTCTCTATGAACCGCCCAAAGAGAGCTTCGCTGTGCGGCTTGCCCGTATCTATGTCTCGCGCGAACGCTGGTGGCGGCAAGTGACGGGTGCGGTGGTTGCGCTATTTGCCGGGTTCGGCTTCTATCAGTTTGGCGTCGCCGGTCCCAAAAGGGCAGAAGCGGCGCGGCTCGAACAGGCGCTGAGCGTGACCTTGCCGACCGAACTGGTTGCCATGCGCGACAAAGTGCAGGAGCTTGCCGTCTCCGAACGCGTCGATGGCATCGCCGAGGGCTATTACCAGGACGGCGTGTCTGCGATTGAGCGCCGGAAAGCGCGCGAAGCTGAGACCCAGCTTACCGCGCTCTCGACGCTCTATGATGATCTCTCTGCCGCCTATGATGTCCGCATTCGCTATCGCGGCGGGGCTGATAGTGGCTTTACGCGTGTGCCCGATGATGCCCCCTCTGCGCGCAATTATTATCTCATCGTCGAAGCGGTCACCCCCGCAGGCGACGTGTTGGCCGTGCCTGTCTCAAGTGAAGAAGTGGACGCCCGCGCGCGGGTTAAACGCTGGGCGCAGCGGGTTGATCAGGCAACCTTCAATCGCGTCATCGCAGACAAAAGGGACGACCAGATTATCCAGAACGACATTATCGGCTCCAAAACGCGCGGCGTCCTCTCGCCGGAGTATCGCGTGCCGACCCCGGGCGGAGCGATTCTGGAATGGTAAAGCGGTGGCGATCTTCCTCCGGCGTGATCAATGGCCGTGACGCCTTGCACACTGTGGACACGGTCATCGCGAACGCTCGCGAGGCGCTGACCGCCGCGCTCGAAACGGTGGACATGCAGGCGCGGCGCGGGGCCGAAGTGCAACGCGAGCAGCTGACAGCCTATCGCGCTATGGCCGATGTCCGCATCGACCTCATCCAGAAACGCCACAATGGCGCAGATCTCAAAGGCATTGATCAAAAAGCGGCCAAGCTCATGAAGAAGCATGAGAAATTTGTCGAACGCGAAACGGCCCGTCTTGAAACGCTGGTGGCCGAAATCTCGCAACTTGAAGCGGACCGCGAGGCACAGGCCAAGACGCTCGATGTGGCGGTCAAAGTCTGGGAAGACAAAGTCGCCGACATCATCGCCTCGCTTGGAAACGATCCTGATTATGTCGCTCTGGCCGACGCCGCTGACCGTGCCCGCTCGGTTCAGGAACGCGCCGAGCAGAAGCTTGAACTTGCGCGCGCTGACCGCGAGAAAAAAGGCGCGCCCTATGACAATGACCCGCTGTTCTCCTATCTCTGGGATCGCCAATTCCGCACGCCTGACTACCGTGCGGGCCCATTTGCGCGGTTTCTCGATGGCTGGGTCGCCCGGCTGTGCGGCTATGACAAGGCGCACCTGAATTATGCCCGGCTTGTCGAATTGCCCGACCGGCTTGCCGAACATGTCGAGCGCGTCGCTGTGCTCGAAACACAGGCGATAGACGCGCTCGCCGAAGCGGAAGCCAAATCGCTCAAGACGGGCGGGGCGGACGATCTGCGCACCACCGCCGAAGCCGAACGCGAAGCCCTCGCTGCGCTCGATCTTAAAATCGAACAATCAGAAGCCGCCCATCTCGCCAAAGCGCGCGCTCATCAGGACGCATTGCAAGCGCGCACCGGCCCGGCCGAGGAGGCGCGGCAGGTCATCGAGCAGGAATTACGCAAGGCGAGCTTTCCGGACCTGCGGGTTCTCGCCGCCCAGACGATCACGCTGGACGATGACGAACTGGTCGACGAGTTGGTCAAACTCCGCGCCGAGGAGATGCAGCTCGATCTCTCCGCGCTCGAAAATGCGGCTCTGCCCGAACGGCGCAGATGGGAGCTCAAAGAGCTCGAAGCCTTGCGGTCAAAGTTCAAGGATGCCGGTTTTGACAGCGCCTATATCACCTTTCATGCGGCGGCGCTCGATGAGGCTGTCGATGATCTTCTCGGCGGGGACCGGAGCGTCGAGAAAGTCATCAAACGTCTTGCCAAGGGGCTCAAACGGCTCGACCGAAGACGCAAAGGTCGGCGGCGCAGCGGGCGCGACTATGGGCGCCGCTCGAGCGGATTTGAACAAGTGCTCGGTGATGTCGCATGGGAGATTGCGCGCGAAGCCATGCGCGGCAGCGGCGGCGGATTTGATCTTGGTGACTTTGGCGGCGGTTCACGACGGCGCGGCGATGGCGGCTCCAAACGCCGCCGACCATCGCGTTCAGGTCGCCGGACCCGCAGCACACGGCCAAAACGCGGCGGCGGCGGATTCAGGACGCGCGACAAGTTCTAGCATGTCGCGCGCGCTCTGGGCTTATTTGTTCGGCTGGGGGGTCGTCCGCAAATACGGCTTGATCACTTTGACGCCTTTGGGGAACAGCCGCGCAATCTCGTCCGGGTCCGTCACACTCGGCAGCACGATCACATCCTCGCCATCGGTCCAGTTCACGGGCGTTGCCACTTTATGACTGTCGGCCAATTGCAAACTGTCGAGCAGACGGACGATCTCGTCAAAATTCCGGCCCGTGCTTGGTGGATAGAGAATGCTCGCGCGGATTTTCTTGTTCGGGTCGATCACATAAACCGCGCGCACGGTTAGTTTCGCATTCGAATTGGGGTGGATCATATTGTAGAGCGTGGCCACTTTACCGTCTTCGTCCGCGATCAAAGGGAAATTCACGCCGGTGCCTTGGGTTTCTTCGATGTCGCCGACCCAGCCCTGATGGCTCTCCAGACTGTCAACCGAGATAGCAATCGCCTTGGCATTGCGCTCTGTGAAGGCATCTTTCAGCTTGGCCGTATAGCCAAGTTCCGTCGTGCAAACGGGTGTATAGTCCGCCGGATGCGAGAACAGGATCACCCATTGGTCGCCCGCCCAATCATGAAATTCGATGGGGCCTTCGGTCGTCTCTGCAGCAAAATCGGGGGCGACATCGCCAAGTAATAGCGTCATTTTACAACTCCGTGGTTGATCGGGCTTGATCTTACCTTCCGAATTGGCCCTTAAATGCGTATCTCTCAAGCCTTACCGGCCTCAACTTTCGGATAAGTTTTTCTAAGCCAATGAAACGTCTCCTTCTCATGCGTCACGCAAAAACGGAAAACTGGTATCAGGGAACTGATGATGAGGGGCGGGCTCTAGTAGCTCGCGGATGGGAGGATGCCCGGCTGATGAGTGACGCGCTCGCTGCGCGTGGCTGGGTGCCCGAACGCGTATTGATGTCAACAGCGCGGCGGACCAGAGAGACGTGGAAAGCGATGTCAGAGACACTGGAGAATGTGGAGCACGAGGTGCTCGAAGAGCTATATCTGGCGACGCAAGAGACATTGCTGGATCTGACGCTCAAGGCGCTTGATGAAGTTGAGTGCTTGCTCGTGATCGGTCACAATCCAAGCATCCAGGATGTTGCTGTCCAGTTGGCCGAGGCGCACACAAAGAGCGACTTTGATAGTCTGAGAATGGTCGAGACCAAAATGCCGACATGCGCGGTCGCTCTGTTTGAGGCTGATGGCGCGGGCGGGCCGCTCGAGCAGTCCCTGCAACTGAAAGACTTCCCCACCGCCAAATCACTGCGTCCAAAGTAGCCAGCGCAATTTGATAGCCAGACATAAAAGAAGCCGCCCTGCAGGGGAACAGGGCGACTTGCAGCTTTCGGTGATTGCGGAGCGAAGACTAGCCGCGCTTGGCTTCGTGGATCCTTGTCACTTCGGGCTGATCCATTTGCGCAACGGCGGCGTCGAGCGTATCGTCAATGCAATTTTTGACGGCATTACGGATTCTCATCTGTCCAATGGCGTCTACATCCGGTGTGCACTCGGCCTCAATCTCGGCTTCCAGTTCAGCGTAAACCTGCTTGGCACCCTCTTCGGTCGACACTTCAACCGGGGAGAATTCAAACTCCATCTCGAATTTGTCGGACGCAAATGCTGCTGGTGTAACAGCGAGGCTCAGGGCGGCGAAGATGGGGAGGATAGCGTTTTTCATGTTATGTTTCCTTGTTGCTTTTTTGGGTTTGTTTTTGGCAATTTTCTGGTTTGGGAAAAAATCACCGGATCGCAAAGGAGTGTGAAAGCTTTGCGATCCGGGTTGAGGTTCACCGTTGCCTGCGGGACCACCGGTTGCGACGACGCTCCAGAAGGGGGCGCTTGCCGATCGGCTCCAGAGGCGCGGCAACGGAGACATCAATGGGGGCTAAATCCATCTCTGTTGCCATTTGGAGTCCAGCCTCAACCACGGTGGGGTGGGCCGATTGGGTAGTCGCATTGTCGTTGACACGCGGGCTCATGGTTTTCATTCCTTCTTTTGCTTCTCTTTTTTGTCGGGACACTTGGATCGCCTCGACACATTCAAGATGGCAGATTATTATCGAATTGCAATAAGAAATTCTCGATAAAAAATAATAATTTGAAAAAATCTATATATTTGAACGTATTGAAAAACGATAAAATTTGGCAATGTCTGAGCGGCGCGTTGTTTTCTGTTCATGATCGAGCGGAATCATCCATTGGACCCGCCAGCCGAGTTGTCGTGGTTTCAACTCAAGCGGACAATTTGCGAGCCTCCGAGCCGTCCCAACCCGTCATATCCAATCTTGCTCTTACCGTTCCAAGCTGCCAAAGCTCGCCCATGATGTCGCTAGTGGTCGAAAATTGGGTGCTGATGTCCGGCTTGGTCGGGGCGGGGCTATTGGCCGGATTGGCGGCGGGCCTATTCGGTATCGGCGGCGGCATTGTGATTGTTCCCACTTTGGCAATCCTGATGACCACGTTTGGCTTCGGCGAGACGGCCCAGCATGTCGCCATCGCAACCTCGCTTGCGACCATCATCCTGACCTCGGCCCGCTCGGTCATGGCCCATCACCGGCATGGCGCAGTCGATAGCGCCGTCCTGATCGGCTGGACCCCATGGATCATGGTCGGCGCAGGTTTGGGCATGTGGCTCGCGGCAAGGCTGTCAGGAGAGGTGCTGACGGCGCTGTTTGGCGGGATCGGTCTTCTGATCGCGGCGCAATTCGTCTTTGGCCGGCCGGACTGGCGGCTTGCTGATGAGGTTCCCAAGGGGCCAATGCGGGCCGGTCTGGGTGCGTCGCTCGGGAGCCTTTCGGCCTTGATGGGCATTGGCGGCGGTACTTTTGGTGTCTCGTTGATGACCATGTGCGGCCGGCCGATGCATCAGGCAATTGGGACGGCTGCCGGCTTTGGTGCGGCCATTGGTCTGCCAAGCGTTATTGCCGCCATGTTGACTGGATTTGGGCGCGAGGGCTTACCGCCGGGCTCTATCGGGTTTGTGAATGTGCCCGCCTTTATCCTTTTGTCGGTCTTCACAGTGATGATGGCGCCGCTTGGGGCGCGGCTTGCGCATCGACTGGATCAGGCTTTGCTCAAAAGGCTTTTCGGTGTCTTGCTGCTGCTGGTTGCGGGACGCATGCTGTACGGGTCTATTGCCGGATAATCAGCTGGTTTTGCTTGAATTCGTAGGAGTAGAGCTTGCCGAGAAAGCTCATGCCGAGCAGTGAGCTCTCCAGAAGACCGTCTTGCAGCACCATCGCTTCGACATCCTCGATCTCGACATTGCCCACGCGGATACTCGGAATCAGCACGGAAGCCCCCAAGGTTTCCCCATTTGCCGTGTTGATTGCCCATTTGAAATCTAGTTCGTCAGGATCAAGCCTGAGCCTTTGCGCATCCCGCCACGTCAGGGCGACAATGCTTGCGCCGGTATCTACCAGAAGCTTGATACTGGTGCCGTCTATGTCTGCGCGAGCCCAGTAGTGACCGTCTTCTTCGCGTCGAAGCATGGCGGATTTTGCTCCCAAACGGGGGGTTACTGGCGTTGTTTGCGCGAGAATTGGGGGGCTGGTTGGCGGCGTCTCAGGCTCCGAAAACAGCTGATCGGCAATAAATGTGATCAGGAGTGAAATGGCGAATGCGCTGAGCAGGAGAGCGATAAGGCGATCATTCATGCGGCAAAGGACCAAGCTTGCCCAGATCTTGCAGCGTCTGCATGCGGTCGGGCAGCAATCGCAGAACTTTTGCCCGCCCGCTGTCCCCAAGCTTTGTCCATCCACCTATTTCCGCCATTGTGCGGCCGCACCCAAGGCAAAATCCTGTCCGGCCATCCACGGCGCAGACTTTGATACAGGGAGATGTCACGGCGGCGGAGGTCATTGTGTCCTTATTTAACCCCGCGTATGGGGTTGGCAAGAGGCGGAATTACAGTAGGGAATTGTGTATTATATATGTTGCTATGGGGTTACAGCCAAAGTTTACGCTGAATGAATTGGGTAATGAGTTAAAAAAATGACCGAGACTCTCCAACCGTTTGAAGATGCCCGGGAGCTCGCTTTACGCGAGGTTGTCCCTGATATGGTGTCGTCCGAGGCCGTTCGCGCGCGTTTGGGGCAGATGGGGCGCGAAACCGATTTTGGCAAACTTGGAGAGGCCGCCCAATGGCTTGCCCGCTGGCAAGGCCGCACCCCGCCGCGTATCGAAAAGCCGACGCTCGCCATTTTCGCAGGGTCTCATGGACTTGTCTCAAGCGGCGTGTCTCTTGCGACCACAGAGCAGACCCATCATCATGTTGAGGCCCTCAAGGCTGGCACAGCTCCGCTGTCAGCGATTGCCGCGCAAGTTGGTGCTGAGATTCGCGTGATGGAACTTGCGCTTGATGTGCCGACCAAAAATATCGCCGAAGCGCCCGCCATGTCGGTCAAAGACTGCGCGGCCACAATCGCTTACGGGTTTGAAGCGCTGGCTGGAGAGCCGGATCTGCTCGCCGTGGGCGTAAGCGGAGCGGGTATCGGCACGGCGGCGGCGGCCGTCGCCTGCGCCTTGTTTGGAGGATCTGCAGAGTATTGGGTCCGTCCTGGGCCGGGTACGCCGGATGAAATGACCACAATGCGCGCGGAGATCGTGAACAAGGCGCTGGCCCTGCACCGCGCCGAGATCAGCGACCCGCTCGCCGCATTGGCCTGCCTTGGGGGGCGCGAGCTTGCCGCGTGTGTGGGCGCGATTCTGGCCGCCCGTCTTCAGGGGGTTCCGCTGGTGCTCGACGGATTTGCCACTACAATTGCCGCCAGTGTCGTGCACGCGATCAATCCCGATGCTCTGTCACATGTGATGGCCGCACACGAAACACGGCGACCGGCCCATCAGGCCGCCCTTGAGCGGATTGGTTTGCGCCCCCTCATTGATATGGAGTTCCAGACCGGCGGCGGGCTCGGCTCGGCAACGGCTATCGGTTTGCTGCGCACGGCCTGCGCGCCCTTCATCGCCAAGCCGCAGGGCTAGACAGTGACATTTGGCGCAATTTCGCTAGACGGAGAAATGCGCTACGGTCAGAAAAAAAGATAAGAGGATTTGACATGAATTTGGAATTTTCAGCCGACGAGATCGCCTTCCGTGACGAGGTGAGGGCCTTCATCAAGGAGAACTATCCTCAAAATGCGGAGATTCGCGGCGCAGATGATCTCACGCGCGAACAATTCCTCGCCTGGCACAAAATTCTCGCGAAAAAGGGCTGGGTCGCTCCCGCATGGCCTGTCGAATATGGCGGCACTGGCTGGACCGCGACGCAGCGCTATATCTGGTCCGAAGAAAACGCTGCCGTAGACGCGATCATGCCGCTCCCGTTTGGCGTCGCAATGGTTGCGCCCGTGATCTACACATTCGGCTCGCAAGCGCAGAAAGATCGCTATCTGCCGAAAATTCTCTCCGGTGAAGAATGGTGGTGTCAGGGATATTCAGAGCCCGGCGCCGGCTCCGACCTTGCGAGCGTCAAGACCACCGCCGTTAGAGATGGCGACCATTATGTCATCAACGGCCAGAAAACATGGACCACGCTCGCTCAGCATGCCGATTGGGGCTTCTTCCTCTGCCGCACCGATCCAGAGGCCGACAAGCCGCAAAAAGGCATCAGCTTCATTCTGATTGATATGAAAACGCCGGGCATCGAAGTGCGCCCGATCATCACCATTGATGGCGGACATGAGGTCAATGAGACATGGCTGACCGATGTGCGCGTGCCCGTCGAAAATCGTGTCGGCGAGGAGAATATGGGCTGGACCTATGCCAAATTCCTGCTCGCGCATGAACGCTCTGGTATCGCCGGTGTTGCTCGGTCCAAGCGCGGTGTTGAACGGTTGCGCAGTCTCGCTTCAACTGAATTGCTCGACGGCGAGCCTCTGATCGAAGACCGCGATTTCGCCCGCAAGATCTCGCAGCTCGAGATCGACCTGACCGCGCTCGAGTTTACTGAACTGCGCACCCTTGCAGGTGAAGCGCAGGGCAAAGGTCCCGGGCCAGAAAGCTCGATCCTCAAGATCAAAGGCACGGAAATCCAGCAAAGGCTGACCGAACTGACACTCGAAGCGGCGGGAAATTACGGCCATCCCTATTTTCGAGGCTTTCCCGAAGACGGCTCGAATGCGCGCCCGATTGGTCCGGACTATGCGCCCGCGTCTGCACCGCTCTATTTCAACATGCGGAAAACGTCGATTTATGGCGGATCGAACGAGATTCAGCGCAACATTATTTCGAAGATGATTCTTGGCCTTTAATCAAAGATAACAGGGGGCTGACAAGAATTCTTTACGTCGGCGCGGCGTTCGGGCTATAGGGTTAACGTGTTTCAACTATTACTCGCAGAAGGTGGGTCAATGTTGCGTGGTTTCGTTCTTAGTCTGGGCAGTGGCCTGCTGGCTTGGTCGGCAGTTGCCGATACCAGTTACACGCCGCCCGAGATTGGCACGCAGATCACCTGGCAGGTTCCGGTCATCAAAGAGGGACGGGACAAGCGGGTCAGCAAAGTCGTTGCCCGTGGTAAGGATTTCGCGATCTACTTGTACGATCTCTACAATGACGAGAATGATCCGGTTTCCTATTTTGCGGAGTTTTCGGGGATACATGTGGCCTCATGCGCGTACGAAATGCCGAGCGGGGAAGTGAGAGCCAACTTGCAGCGGTTTTGGCCATTGCAAGCGGGAAGTTCTCTTGAAGTTGGCAGTGAGGATACTGTCCTGACCAAATATGAAGTTGGACAAAGAACCACCTATGCTGTCTCTCAGATTGATGGAGAACGGCCAGCTCAACACATCACCACAATTCAGGGCGATATTCGCACCGACGTCATGGTGTCGCTCGATTGGGGGACGCCGGTTATGCTCGGTTGGGAAAATGGCGAGAATGCCCGCGCCATCGAAATGTTCTCGCCCATCGTGCCCGAAGCGCCGGCCAACCGGCTCGCGCTTGGTGAATGCGCGCAATTGCTGGACGAGTAAACTTGCGGCCTGACGCTGCGGTATCTCATAATTATTATTGCCTCATTCGCCCGAACGCATACAACAGAAGGGAAGAGGTATAAGCTGCGCTTGCGTTGCGGCGATAATTTGATGGGAAGAGCCGAAAATGGATTTCAATTTTACCGAAGAGCAAAGCATGATCCGCGACAGCCTGGCACGGCTGATCCGCGAGAAGTACGACTTTGACACACGCCGCGCGGCGCTCTCGTCCGAGCTTGGCCGCGACGCTGCCATGTGGGCACAGTTTGCCGAGCTTGGCTTGCTCATGGCCCCGTTCAGCGAGGAAGATGGCGGGCTTGGCGGAAACGCGATTGATGCAATGGTCGTTATGGAAGAGTTTGGCAAGGGTCTCGTGACTGAGCCCTTCATCCCGAGCGTCGTGTGCGGCGGCGGCTTCTTGCGCAGCGCGGGCACGGCCTCCCAGAAAGAGCACCATCTTGGCGGTATTATGAGCGGTGAGCAGATCTTCGCTTTCGCCTATGCCGAACCCCGCGGCCGGTACAATCTGGCTGATCTCGAAACCAGCGCAAAGAGCGATGGTAGCGGCTATGTCCTCAATGGCCATAAAGCGGTCGTCATCGGCGCGCCTTGGGCAACCCATTTCATCGTCACCGCACGGACTTCCGGCGGTCAGCGCGATGCGGGCGGCGTGTCTGTCTTCATTGTCGAAAAGGATGCAAAAGGCGTTTCAACCCGCGACTACCCAACCGTCGATGGCCGGCGCGCGTCTGAAGTCTACTTCGAGAACGTCTCCGTCCCTGCTGAACATCTGATCGGGGAGGCCGACAATGGCTTGCCCTTGGTCGAGCAGATCGCAGACGAAGCCGTCGCGGCCCTTTGCGCTGAAGCTTGCGGCGTTATGGGCGTTGCACACAAAATGACCGTCGAGTATTCCCGACAGCGCAAACAGTTCGGCACCCCCATCGGCAAGTTCCAAGTGCTCCAGCACCGCATGGTCGATATGTTCATGGAGCATGAGCAGTCTGTCTCAATGACCTATATGGCGACATTGAAGCTCGGCGAGAGCGAGATCGAGCGCAAAAAGGCTGCCTCTGCGGCGAAAGTCAAAATCGGTCAGGCCGGACGTTTTGTCGGTCAGGAAGCGATCCAGATCCATGGCGGCATGGGCATGACCGAAGAGCTTGCCGTTGGCCATTACTTCAAACGCTTGACCATGATCGACGCCGAGCTTGGCAATGTGGACCACCATATGAAACGCTACACCGCGCTTTCGGCTGGTGATGTGTCTGTTGCCGCTGAGTAGGTTTCCTGGTCGAGCCAGCGCGACGAGACCCGTATGTTCAGCCTATGGACCTATAAATTCGATTTCACCCTCGCCACAGGCGAAGTCTGCGATGTCCATTTCAAGACGGGTCTCACGGGCATGCAAAGCACCTTGTTCGTAAATGGTGAAACATGCGCCAGTGATGAAACGCGCATAACCATGTCGCTTGGTCCGGAGGTGACACGCCAGCACAGTCTGCCCTGCGTGATGGCATCGGGCGCGGAGCTTCACGTCAGCGTTGGGTATGTGACATCCCTCAAAGCAGGTATCGTCGCCACGCTGGATGGTGAGACAGTATTCGAAAGCCATTCGGGCCGGAGCTTGGACAAGCTATCGGCCTTGGGTGAAAAGTGGACCGAAGAAAGAGCACAGGCGTTGGGATCAGGTCAAACAGATGTGTACGCGCCGTCCCAGAAAGCCAAGTTCAAACGTAACTGGCCCTCGCTCGCGGTCGATATCGGGCTTGGCTTCGTCTTCTTTTTCGTTGCCAAATATACCGATCTGACAACGGCCGCGATCTGGGGAGCGGTGGCAGGGCTTGGGCTCGTTGTCGTCCAGCAATTTGTCAAGAAAGTCGACCTGCTCGGCGGATTGGCCCTGTTCGGCATTGTCATGATGATGATCTCGGCGGCCTATGCCTTCGTGCTGCAAGACGAATATCTGATCCAGATGCGCACCACGGTCATGGGTGTGCTCGGCGCGACGCTCTATCTCGCCGACGGGCTGATCCTCAGGGGCCGCTATCTGGGCGAGCGCACAGCGCGCTATATGTTCATTCCCGATATTGTGCCGCAAAGATTATCGCTCGCGCTCGGGGCGATGTCTTTGTTGATGGCTATCTTGAATTATGGCGTGGTGCGGCTCGTCTCCAAAGACATCTGGCTCTATTACACGACGTTTGGGGATTTCCTCGTCGCGGTGATCCTGTTGTCGGTGGCGATGAGCTGGGTGACTGTGCGCGGCTATGATGCACAGCAAGCCGGGGCAGATGACACAACCGCTCTGGACCAAGGCGATCAATAAGGCTTTCCCCGTACCAGACCACGCGCTAAGCCAGATACAAATCACCACCGACCAAAAAGGGGGCTCCCATGTCCGATATTATCCTTACCGAAAAGCGCGGCCCTGTTGCCATCCTCACATTGAACCGACCAGACATGATGAATGCGCTCGGCCAGGAGGGTGATGGGGCAGCCGTCGCTGCTGCTTGTGCGGCCATTGAGGATGATCCGGACATCCGCGTCGCCATTCTGACCGGCGCCGGACGTGCTTTCTCGGCGGGCGGCGATGTCAAAGCCATGCGCGACCGCACCGGCGCATTTGCAGGCAGCCCCTACAGCGTTCGCGAAGGCTACCGGCGCAACATCCACCGCATCGTCAACAGCCTTTATAATCTCGAAATTCCGCTCATCTCTGCGGTCAATGGTGCAGCCATCGGGTTGGGCTGCGATGTGGCGTGCATGGCCGATGTGCGGATTGCCTCGGAGAAGGCGAAATTCGGCGTGACATTCCTGAAACTTGGCCTGATCCCGGGCGATGGCGGGGCCTGGCTCTTGCCGCGCATTATCGGCAATTCGCGGGCGGCCGAATTGCTCTTTACGGGGCGTGTGATTGATGCGGCGACGGCCACCGATTGGGGGCTTATCTCACGCGCGGTTGCGCCCGACGCGCTAATGGACGAAGCGATGGCGCTCGCCGAAGAAATGGCCGCTCAACCGCCGCAATCGCTCCGTGTTGCCAAGACCCTGCTGCGCCACGGCCAGACGGCAAGCTATGAGACCATTATGGAAATGTCCGCCGCCGCCCAATCCATGATGCACCACACCGAGGACCATATTGAAGGGGTGAACGCCATTCTGGAGAAACGCGCCGCGATCTTTGAAGGCAAGTAAAACGCTCGAATAGGGGGCGTTTGGGTTGAAATCGTACATTACGCCAAAATGTGCTACAAGTGCAGAGAGGGAATGCTTGTAACGATTACATTAAGGGGACAGATGATGGAATTATATCCGGTGATTCGGGATATGCAGAGCCGGTTTGGAGCATTGCTTGAAGCCAAGGCAACCCTGCAAAGAACCGTGCGGCGTGCGCAAAAAAGGCCGTTCGAGGCTGATTTTTATGTGCTTGAGAAGTTGAATGTTGGGGAGGGGCTTTGCCTTGATGTGGGCGGCAATCGCGGTCAGAGCATTGATGCCATCCGGTTGATGCAGCCCGATTGCAAGATTGTCTCTTTCGAGCCCAGTAGCCTCTTGGCCGATGCGCTTGAGAAGCAGACAGCTGGCGACGCGAACAACCGAGATCAGGAATGTCGGGCTTGGCGATGAGGCGGGCGAGTTCACGCTCTACACCCCATTCTACCGCAATTTCATGTATGATGGCCTCGCATCTTTTATTGAGGAAGAGGCGCGCCAATGGCTTAATGCCGAAACAGTCTGGCGGTTCAATCCGGACCTGTTGCATATCGAAAAAGGCACCTGCAAGATTGCCCTCCTGGACGAACTGGACCTCGATCCGGTGTTTATCAAGCTCGATGTGCAAGGCTTCGAGCGTCAGGTTATCGCGGGCGGGCGTCAAACTATCGAACGCAACAAGCCTTTGATCCTGATGGAAAACAATTTGCCCGGGGACCAGATTATGATGGAGATGGGTTGGCAGAGCGCATCCTATTCTGGTTATGATCTACATCTTAGCGAGCGTGGCGACAACAACACGTTCTACCTGCATCCCGATAGTGAGGTCTATGACACGTTGATGGGCTGAACGCCCCGCTATCGCGCCGTGCGTGCACGCTGGGCGTCGCGGATCTCGTTCATCAATGTGAACAATGCGACCGGATCGTCAGGCGTGTCGAGCGTGCCGTCATATTCGCGGTAAAGCGTCGAGACATTGACGGCGATCCGCTCCGCATCTCCCCAGCTTGAAAAATCACCAAGCACAATATCATGGCACGCATCGCGCACGCTCAGCCCCGCATCATACCGCTTGCGCGCCTCGGCATCGACATAGCGCAGATAGGCCTGCACTTGGGCCACACCTTTGGCGTCCGTGATCGGTCCATGCCCGGGCACAATGCTCGTCGGGGTCAAAGCCAGTATCCGGTCGCAGGCGGCAATCCAGTTGGACACAGGGCCAGCCCACATCAAGGGCGTCGAATTGATAAACAGAATATCGCCCGTATAGACCGTGCCTGTGTCGGGGACATGGACCAGCACATCGCCCGCCGTATGCGCCGGACCAACTTCGATCAGTTCCACCCGCCGATCACCAACTTGCAGGTCCATCTGGCCGGAGAAAGTCTGTGTCGGCAACTGTTCTTCGACGCCAGCAAAATCGAACATGCCGAACACGTCGGCAAAATACGCGCCCACCGCCCCCATTTGCGGCGCCATTGCCATGATCTGCGCCAGTTCGCTCGCGCCAAAAGCGTCCATCTCCGCCGCGCTTGCCGCTGATGCGATAATTTCAGCATGCGGACAGCAGCCATTGCCATGCGTATGGTCACCATTGGCATGCGTGTTGACGATCACCCCAATGTCCGGTCCGGCAACCCCTGCCGCGTCCTTCATCGTCTTGAGCATGTCATAAGTCAGCGTCATGTCGAACAGAGTATCGACCAGCAAAGACGCCTCGCCATCAACAATCAGCCCTGCATTCGACCAGCCCCAGCCGCCATCGGGCTGCAAATAGGCGTATTGTCCATTGCCGAGCTCTTTCAGGCCCTTGGTGTACGTCCAGCGCTCAGCCATA
This sequence comes from uncultured Hyphomonadaceae bacterium, assembly GCA_938049795.1. GTDB lineage: Bacteria > Pseudomonadota > Alphaproteobacteria > Caulobacterales > Hyphomonadaceae > CALLCD01. Next base: position 17,416 of record CALLCD010000095.1, read on the forward strand.
ATCAGCCACCAGATCAAGGCGCATTTGTGCCTTAGCCAGAGCATCCGTAAGCGTACAGATCAGTCTCGTCATCGCGGTGTACCTCTCATGTCACGCGGGTTACGCTAGAACCTATGACAGGCGCGATCAAGGGCAGCTCCAATCGCCCCGCTTCGACCTTTCCCGACGTCAGGGTTTGCGGAATGCCGCTATGGGCTTACAGTGATCGGGAATATCGGAGAAGGACACCGAATATGCTAGGACTTGTTGTAACGCTCGAAGTGCAGGACGGAAAACAGGGTGATTTTGAAGCCGTCTTCAAAGACCTGATGGCCAAGGTTCACGCCAATGAACCGGACTGCATCTGGTATCAATTGTTCAAATCGAAAACCAGTGCGACCACGTACACCGTGCTGGAGCAATACGCTTCCCAAGATGCGCTCGACGCTCATGGCAAGACCGACTATTTTCTCGCCGCCCAAGGGGGGCTCGGGGCCTGTCTTGCCGGCGCACCAAAGATCGAAGTTCTGGATGTTGTCAGCTAGTTTCTGGCTGGCCTAATTGCTTAGAGGGAAACCGCACATGGACCTTGCTTTCACGTCTGAAGATCGCGCTTTTGCCAAAGAGGTCCGCGACTGGATCGCCGAAGCCTATACGCCCGAACTGCGGGCCAAACAGGCCATGTCGAAAAACGGTTATCTCGACAAGGAAGGCATGGTCGAGTGGCAGAAAAAGCTGCATGAGCGCGGCTGGATCGCGCCCAATTGGCCAACCGAATATGGCGGGGCAGGCTTCACGGCGGGCCAGAAATACATCTTCCACATGGAAATGGCCGCCGCTGGCACCCCGCAAGTGACGCCAATGGGGCTTGGCATGGTCGCGCCTGTGATCATGGCTTTTGGCAATGATGCCCAGAAACAGCAGCACTTGCCGCCCATTCTGTCGACAGACATCTGGTGGTGTCAGGGCTATTCTGAGCCCGGCTCCGGCTCCGATCTTGCCAGCTTGCAAATGAGCGCCGTGCGGGATGGGGACGAATATGTGCTCAATGGCTCGAAAATCTGGACGACGCATGCCCAATGGGCCGACTGGATGTTCTGCCTCGTGCGCACCTCGAAAGAGGGCAAGCCGCAACAGGGCATTAGCTTCATTGTCTTCCCGATGGATCTCAAAGGCATTTCCGTCTCCGCCCTGCCAACCCTTGATGGTCCTGTCCAAGGCCAACAGGAGATCAATCAGGTCTTCTTCGAAGATGTCCGCGTCAAAATTGATGACGCCCTGATCGGTGAGGAAAACAAGGGCTGGACCTATGCCAAATATCTCCTCCAGTTCGAACGCGGCAATGCTTATGCGCCGGGTCTCAAAAACATGCTCAGCAAGGCGAAGAAAATTGCCAGTGTCGAGCAGTCCAACGGTCGCCCCTTGATCGAGGACGCCGATTTCCAGCGCAAAATGGCCGCAATGGAAATGCGCATCGAAGCGCTCAACGCCACAGAATTGCGCATTTTCTCCGCCCTGTCGGCAGGCGAGGCGGTCGGTCCGGAAAGCTCGATGCTCAAATGCGCGGGCTCGGAAACCCAGCAAGCGATCAGCGAACTGGTCGTCGAAGCCTGTGGTGGTTATGCGGCACCGTTCGTCGAAGACACATGGAGCCATCTGCGCGCGGGCACCAATTACGATATGCCAACGCCCGCCTATGCTGCGCCAGCTGCGCCGAGTTATTTCAATTACCGCAAGACCAGCATCTATGCCGGATCAAACGAAATCCAGCGCAATATCATGGCCAAAATGGTGCTCGGTCTCTAAGCATTTAAGGCGAAGGGCTGGTCGCTACAGATCCAGCTCTTCGACAAAATGCGCGTTTTCCTGAATATATTTGAAGCGTAGCTCGGCTTTGCGCCCCATCAATGTTTCGATCAGTTCGGCGGGCTTGACCTCGGTCAGTTCGTCAAAACTGTCGGGCAGGGTGACGCGGGCGAGGGTGCGCGTGTCAGGGTTCATGGTTGTTGTCTTGAGCTGGGCAGGGTTCATCTCTCCGAGGCCCTTGAAGCGACCAATTTTGACATCCTGATTGGGCTTGAACTCGGTCTCCAGCAGATGCGCTTTCTGTTCGTCATCCATCGCGTAGACCGTCTTGCCCTTATAGCTGAGGCTGTAGAGCGGCGGCATCGCCAGATAGAGCCGACCCTGTTCGATCAGGCCGGGCATCTTCTTGAAGAAAAACGTGATCAGCAGCGCCGCAATGTGCGCGCCGTCCACGTCCGCATCGGTCATGATAATGACTTTCTCATAGCGCAGATCGTCGGCATTGAATTGCGTGCCAAACCGGACGCCGAGCGCAAGGCCGACATCGGACAGTTCCTGATTGCCGGCAATCTTGTCATCGGTGGCGCTCGCCACATTGAGGATTTTCCCGCGCAAAGGGTGGATGGCTTGGGTCTTCCGGTCGCGCGCCTGTTTGGCCGAACCGCCCGCACTGTCCCCCTCGACAAAGAAAATCTCCGTGTCCTCTGGGCCTTTGTTCGAACAGTCGGCAAGCTTGCCCGGCAGACGCAGACGGCGGGTGGCAGACTGGCGCTGCACATCGCGTTGCTTGCGGCGCTTGGCTCGTTCGTCGGCGCGCTCCATCGCCCAATTAAACAGCTTGTCCGCTTCCTTGGGGCTGCCTGCGAGCCAATGGTCAAAGCGGTCGCGAATGGCGTTTTCAACAAGCCGGAACGCGGCCGTCGTCGACAGCTTGTCTTTCGTCTGGCCAACAAATTCCGGTCCGCGAATAAATACAGACAAGAGCAATCCGGCATGTCCCATCACATCATCGGCCGTGATCAGGCTCGACTTTTTCTGCCCCGTCAGTTCGCCATAATTGCGGATGCCCTTGGTCAGCGCCGAGCGCAGCCCGGCTTCATGCGTGCCGCCATTGCGGGTCGGGATTGTGTTACAATAAGAACGCGAGAACCCGTCCGTCTCGCCAAATCCGGCCGCCGTCCAGGAGATCGCCCATTCGACCTTGCCGTCCGCCGTCTCGACAAGTCCCGTAAAGGCTTCGCTCGTGATCGTGTTCTTACCTTCGAACACTTCGGCAAGCTGATCCGCCAGCCCGTTCGGATAGGTCAGCACCGCTTCGGCCGGAACCTTGGACTCCTCTGGCAGCAATTCGGGCGCGCATTTCCAGCGTAGCTCCACACCGCGATAGAGATACGCTTTCGACCGCGCCATCTGGAACAAGATCGCCGGTTTCCAGCGCAGTTTCTCCCCGAAAATCTGATAGTCCGGCTTGAACCGGACGCTCGTGCCGCGCCGGTTGGGCGCCGTGCCGATACATTTGAGCGGTCCTGTGACGAGCCCGCGCTCGAAATTTTGCCCATAGAGCTTCTTGTCGCGCGCCACTTCCACTTCAACCCGCTCGGACAAGGCGTTGACGACTGAAATCCCCACACCGTGCAGACCGCCTGCGGTCTCATAGGCCGAATCAGAAAACTTGCCGCCCGCATGCAGCGTGGTCATGATGACCTCGAGCGCAGACTTGCCTGGGAATTTCGGATGCTCACCGATAGGAATGCCGCGTCCATTGTCGGTCACGGTCAGATAGCCGTCAGAGCCAAGCTCGACTTCGATCCGGCTGGCATGGCCGGCGACCGCTTCATCCATTGAGTTATCAAGGATTTCTGCGAAAAGATGGTGGAAAGCCCGCTCATCCGTGCCGCCAATATACATGCCCGGCCGCTTGCGCACCGGCTCGAGCCCTTCAAGGACTTCAATATCTTTGGCGCTATAACCGGAGGGGTCAGACGACATATTTTCGAACAACTTTGCTTGATTTGATTTGGCCATGCTACCCTCTTTAGGCTGACTCGCGGTCTTTGGGAGATATTCATGCCAATTCTGATTAAGGATCCATTAACTCTGGCATCGGGGCTTACATTGCCCAACCGGCTCGTCAAGGCCGCGATGACGGAGGGACTGGCCGATGCGCACAATCGCGCCACCGAAAAACACGTCACTTTATACCGCACCTGGGCGTCCGGCGGCATCGGTTTGCAGCTGACCGGAAACGTCCAGATCTCGAGGCGGCATCTCGAGCGTCCGGGCAATATTGTGATCGAAGGCGAGCAATCGAATGAAGCGCGCGCGAGCCTTGCTGCCTACGCGGAAGCTGCCAAATCGAACGGCGGCAAAGTCATTATGCAGCTGTCCCATGCCGGTCGGCAAACGCCAAAAACAGTCAATGAGCAGCCCGTTGCGCCGAGCGTCGTCGAGCTGAAAATGCCTGGCGGGGTCTTCGGCATGCCCCGCGAAATGCGCAGCGACGAGATATTGGAGGTGATCAAAGGCTTCGGCGCAGCGGCGAAAGTGGCCCAAGATACCGGCTTTGACGGCGTCCAAATTCACGCCGCGCATGGCTATCTCGTCTCGCAATTCCTCTCTCCGCTCGCCAACCGCCGCACCGACGAATGGGGCGGCACGCTGGAAAACCGCGCCCGCCTCCTCATCGAAAGCCTTAAAAGCGTCAAAGCAGCCTGCGGTGACAGCTTCTCCGTTGCGGTCAAGCTCAACTCCACCGACTTCCAGAAGGGCGGGTTCAGCCATCAGGACTGTCTCGATGTCATCGACATGCTCAACGAGATGGCGCTCGATTTCGTCGAGATTAGCGGCGGCAATTATGAGCAGCCCCAAATGGCAGGGATAGAGGGCGCTGAACCGAAATTCGAAGAAGAGGTTCGCGAGACGACCCGCGCGCGCGAAGCCTATTTCATGAAATATGCCCGCAGCATTCAGGAGCGCGCCAAGATGCCGCTTCTGGTGACCGGCGGCTTCCGCACGGTCGCTGCGATGAATGCGGCCCTCGACAGCGGAGAGGCTGCGCTGATCGGGCTTGGCCGTCCGCTTTGCGCCGAGCCGGGCCTGCCGCGCAAGCTTATCTCTGGCGAACAGATCAGCGCCGAGAGCTGGGAGAAGAAACTCCGGCTCGGGCCGACGCGGCTTTTGGGGCCAAACTCGCCGATCAATCTGATCAAGGGGCTCAATGGCTGGGGCCAGCAGGGCTGGTTCTGCTTGCAGATCAAACGCATGGGCGCAGGTCAGGCTCCCGATCTCGGCCTCGGCGTGTTCAAAGCCTTCCGGCAATACACCGCCGAAGAGGCCAAAGCCGCCGAGAGCTATCACGCCGCCCTTGAGGCCGCCACCAGCTAATCAGTCCGGACGAAACGCTGCGGGCGCTTTAAGCTTCAGCATCGGTTTTTCCAGCAGATACCAGGAGCCAAGCGCCGTCAGGATCGCGAGCGGCAGGCCCAGCCCGAACAGAAGCGCGGCGTTCGGCGGCGCGCTCACCCATTCGGTCAGCATCTGATAAATCGGCCAGTGGAAAATGTAGAGCCCATAGGAAAAGTCCGGCGGCTTGGCGAGCCAGTCGGGTGCTTTGGCCTCAGAGAAAGCCAGCGCAAACAGGATCGGCGTCAGCGCAAGGTTCATCAGGATCTCGCCAACCCCAAACCCGAACAGGATCAAGGCGCCGCCCACAATCAGCACCGGAATGGCAAATTTCATCCCCACCCGTGCCCGCTCGGCCAGCACATAGGTCACCGCGCCGTAAAGATAGCAGCTGCCGAACCGGACAAGGCTGCCAAGCGTCGCGTTGGCGTCCGTAACCATATGCGTTTGCAGATCCAGCGCAAACAGGACCGAAGACCCGACAGCGGCCACCAGCAGAACCATCAGATTGCGATGCAGCCCGACCAGCAACAGACCCGCCGTCCCGATATACGCCAATATCTCATAGCGCAGCGTCCAGATCGGGCCGGTAATGTCGCCAGCGAACGGATTGCCCTCCATAGTGAGGTCAAGCCAGTCAGGGTCCGGCGAAATAAAGCTCGCCAGTTTCGCCATATCGGTCCAAACTTTGGCGCTGGTGTAATAACTTGCCAAGTCCGGACGGCTCAGCAGCGGCACCAGCACCAGCCCGAGAAACAGCGATACGAAAATCAGCGCCGGCATAATCCGCAACAGTCTCGACCGCGCAAACACCATCAGATTGCCAGATCGGCCTGCGCTGCCCGTAATCAGATAGCCGCTGAGAATAAAAAAGCCGTTCACCGCAAAATAGCCAAGCGATGTGTGTCCGAGCTCAAACGGCGAGTCCGCCATGCCCGCCTGAAAATAGAAGACGTGCTCGAACGCCACCAGAAAGGCCAGCACCAATCGGATATGCGTGAAATAGTTCTGTGGCATTTGGTGTTTTTCCCCAAGCGGTAGCTTTTAGTCTCTTTACGCAGATGTTGTCGCTTTGCGCTATGGCTTTGTGCACTCATCAGTGCAAACGGGAAATTTCGCTAGCACAATTGGAATATGTCGCTAGATTGCCCCGTTCAAACGGGAGCTGATATGCGCTATTTCTGTCTAATCTTGAGTTTCTTTGCCTTTACTTTGCCGGTTCAGGGGCAAGCTTTACAGCAAACCAAGGGTGATTTCGAAGATAAATTTCGTCAGCTAGACGAGGATTTGCCGACCCCCAGCGAGAGCCGATTGGCCTCCGGTGCGCCCGGGCCGGACTATTGGCAGCAACAGGTCGATTACAAAATCAGTGTCGCCTTAGACGAAAATGCACGCCGTTTGACGGGCTCGGAGACCATTCGGTACACAAACAATTCCCCTCACACGCTAACTTATCTTTGGCTGCAGCTCGACCAGAACCGGTTCGCAGCAGACAGTATGGACAACCTTACCCGCACCTCGACCGATGACGGTTTCATCGCCTATTACAATGTCCGGCGGGCAGGGGCGCTCGATGCGCTTGATGGCGGCTATCGCATCTCGAATGTCCGCGCGGTAAGTGGCGGCGGGGCGCTCAACCACATCATCAATGACACAAATATGCGGATTGATCTGCCCCACGCGCTCAAGCCGGGTGACAGTTTCGAGTTCTCCCTCGATTTCTCATTCAACATGTATAACACCCGCGAGATTGGCGGACGGGCGGGCTTTGAGTGCTTTGACGCCGAAGACGAAGATGGCAATTGCATCTTCCTCGCCGCCCAATGGTTCCCGCGCCTGCATGCCTATTCCGACTATGAAGGCTGGCACAATAAGCCCTTCCTTGGCAGCGGCGAGTTCACGCTCGAATTTGGCGACTATGAAGTGGCGATAACTGTGCCGTCTGATCATGTCGTGTCGGCGTCAGGCGAACTATCAAATGCCCGCGCCGTGCTCACCGCCGAGCAGCGCAGCCGGCTCGAGCAGGCGAGCAATACAACCGGCGAGATTACGTTCATCGTCTCTCCCGAAGAGGCCCGCGCCAATGAGGAAACCATCGCAACTGACACCAAAACTTGGGTCTTTGAAGCCGAGAATGTCCGTGATTTCGCCTTTGCCTCTTCGCGCAAATTTATCTGGGACGCGATGAATGTCGAGCAGACCAATTCTGGCGGCGACGATGTGCTCGCCATGTCTTTTTATCCCAATGAGGCCGAACCGCTCTGGTCGGCCTATTCCACCAAATCCATCGCCCACACGATTGAGGTTTATTCGCGCTTCTCGTTTCCCTATCCATATCCAACATCGCAATCGGTCAATGGCCCTGTCGGCGGCATGGAATACCCCATGATCACGTTCAACGGCCCGCGTCCGGTCAAGGATGATGACGGCAATTTGACCTATTCCTCGCGCACCAAGCACGGGCTGATTTCCGTGATCATTCACGAGGTCGGCCATAACTATTTCCCGATGATCGTCAATTCCGACGAGCGCCAATGGACGTGGATGGATGAGGGGGTCAACTCCTTCCTGCAATTTGTTGCCGAGAAGGAATGGGACGAAAATTACCCCAGCCGCAGCGGCGAACCGCGCAGCATCACCGAATATATGCGCTCGGACTTGCAAGTGCCGATCATGACGCAATCGGACTCGATTGTTCAGTTCGGAAACAATGCTTACAACAAGCCTGCGGTGGCGCTGAACATCTTGCGCGAAACCGTCATCGGGCGTGAATTGTTCGACGTTGCTTTCGCAGACTTTGCCCGCAACTGGAAATTCAAGCGGCCTGCACCGTCAGATTTCTTCCGCAGCATGGAAGAGGGCTCAGGGGTCGATCTCGACTGGTTCTGGCGCGGCTGGTTCTACTCGACCGATCATGTCGACATCTCGCTTGATAGCGTTACGCGCGGCACGCTCAATACCGGAAACCCCGAGATTGAAAATGTCCGCCAGCGCGAGGAGCGAGCCGCCGAGCCGCTTTCGCTCACCGTCGAGCGCAATCGCGATTTGCCCAAAGCGGTCGATGTGGATCCGTCCTTGCGCGACTTCTACAATGAGTATGACGAGTTCTCCTTTGGCGAGGGTGACGTGAAGGGCTTTGAAGCGGCGACAGAAGGGCTTGAGGATTGGGAACGTGCGGCTCGCGACAGTACCGACAATTTCTATTATCTCACCTTCTCCAATAAGGGCGGGCTGGTCATGCCGCTGATCATCGAGCTGACCTATGCTGATGGCGCAACCGAACTGATGCGTATCCCCGCCGAGATCTGGCGGCGTAACCCGAAAAACGTCACCAAGCTGATCATCTCCGAGCGAGAGATTGTCAGCGTCGAGCTTGATCCGCGCTGGGAGACGGCTGACACGGATCGTAACAATAACAGCTTCCCGCGCCAGATCGTACCTTCGCGTCTTGAGAACTACGCCGCCACACCGCGGCCAAACCTCATGGACCGGTTGGACTTCAAAGTCGAACCGTCAGGCCTGACCGTCTTCGCTCAGGAACAGGCCGAAGCCGCAGACGAGACCGGCGAAGATGATGACGCTGATACGCAAAACTAGTCTGGCCCTGATCGGCGCGCTGATATTCTTTGCGAGCGTCAGCGCGCCCGCCTCGGCTCACCGTGTTGGCATCCCGCTGACGACGCTTGAATGGCACGAGCCGAGCGGGCGTTGGCATCTCGTCCATCGTCTGTCCTCGCATGATTTTGCCGATCAGATCCCCGGGATAGGCGACGCAGGGCTGGAGACCCGCGAGGCCCAGGAAGGCATGGCGCGGTTTATCCTGTCGCATTTCCAGATCAGAGGCACCGAAGACACGGTCCGCTTCTCATATCTGGGCGCAGAGGAGGATGCGGACAGTTTCTGGATCTATTTCGAACTCGAGAGCAACGATCAGAACATTGTCATCGACAACAGGCTCGTTCTGGAGGACGCCGAGAATGATCCGCGCCGACATGCGCTCGTCAATATCAGCGCAGGCGAGGGCGTCACAAGCCTGCTGTTTACCCCGACCGACGCACCCAAACAGGTCCGGCTCGAACGGCCAAGCGCCACCGCGACGAGCCCTTAAGCCGCCGTCAACTCCTCGGCCAATTTCTGGATCGTCCCATAGTCGAGCTTGCCCGTGCCCAGCACCGGAATCTCCTCCACAAACAGGACCTTTCGCGGCACCGCAATCTCCGGCGTGCCGTGGTTCTGGCACCAAGTCAGAACCTCGTCCCGATTGGCCTCTTTGGCGTCTGACAGCAAGATGATCTGCTCGCCCTTGCGTGGATCGGGCAGGGCGGCGGCCGCATGCATATTGTCCGGCCAGATCGCGCTCGCGCAGTTCTCGACGACGGCGAGCGACACCATCTCTCCACCAATCTTCGCAAACCGCTTCACCCGACCGAGAATGCGGATAAAGCCCTCATCATCAATCGAGACAATATCGCCGGTGTCGTGCCAACCCTCATTCATCTGTTCGAGCACACCAGGGTTAGAGGGCCGCAAATAGCCTTGCATCACATTCGGCCCGCGCACCCGCAGCCGTCCGCCTTCCTCGATCCCGTCCACGGGTTGCAAGTCATGCTCCATCTCGGCCATCAACTGCCCGACCGTGCCAGGCTTATTCGCGCCCACCCGATTGGCCGCAATCACGGGAGCCGCTTCGGTTGCGCCATAGCCTTCGAGTATTTCGATATTGAACTTCTTGCGCACCAGCGCCCGCGTCTCGTCACGCACCCGTTCTGCGCCGCATACGGCCAGCCGCACACTCGACAAATCTCCCTCCGATCCGGCCCGCGCATATTGCGAGATAAATGTGTCCGTCGCGAGCAAAATGGTCGAGCCGGTCTTGCGCACGCGTTTGGCAATCTCCTTGGGCTGCAAGGGCGTCGGATGACAAATCGCCTTCACACCGGAAATCAGCGGCAACACAGCGCCGACCGTCAGCCCAAAACAGTGAAAAGTCGGCAACGGGTTGAAGACGCTGTCCGTCTTCGGATCAAGTTCGATGTGCGCGCGCACCTGTTCGACATTCGCCATAATGTTCTGATGGCTCAGCACTACGCCTTTCGGCTCCCCCTCGGTGCCGGAGGTAAACAGAACCACGCCGGGCTTGGTATGATGCGCGCCCCGCCGGAACAGTGCGGGCATCACGGGGCCAAGCGCGGCGGCGATCTTGTTCCCCGTCGTCAGCCCTTCGCGAACATCCTCGACATAGACAAACTCCGCCGCATCGGTCAGGTCCGCAATCAAGGGCTCGAGCGCCCCAAGCTCGATAAATTGGTGCGCGGTGATAATCTTCGAAATCTCGCCCGCTTTCATCGCCGCTTTCAGATTGCGCGATCCGGCGGTAAAATTCAGCATGGCCGGTATCCGTCCATAGGCCAGCAGCGCATAGAACACCACAATCGCCCCGACGCCCGTCGGCAGCATGACCCCCACCGTCTCGCCCGCTTTGGTGTGCCGCTTGAGCGCCGCGCCAAGCCCGAAACACGCCCGCGCCAGATCGGTATAGGTCAGCTTCCGCCCATCCCCATCGACCAGCGCCACTTCGCCTTTGCCAAACGTCCGCCGCGCGCGCAAAAGAGCTGAAAACAGGTCGATTTTGGTCTCGGACAAGCGAAATGGATGGTGTTGGCCTGCGGCGGTATCGGTCATGCTCACTCCTGTTTCATGGCCACGGGCAGGGCAGCTATATCAAAACCAGATGGCAGATGTGCCCTTTTGCCCGCTTGATAGATTCGGCCTTTCGGTCCATTTAGCTATGTATGGCCACTTTGATCAATGACCCTCACCAGCCGCGCGAGCACCGGCATCCAGAAAAACGCAACCGTCCTGACACGCCGGTTTTGCGCAAACCTGACTGGATTCGCGTCAAAGCGCCTATGGGAAAAGGCTATGCCGAAACCCGCGCCATCGTAAAATCAAAGAAACTCGTCACCGTTTGCGAAGAGGCGGGTTGTCCTAATATTGGCGAATGCTGGACCAAAAAGCACGCCACAATGATGATTATGGGCGAGGTCTGCACCCGCGCCTGCTCGTTCTGCAATGTCGCCACCGGCAAGCCGCCCGCCGGGCTCGACGCAGATGAACCCCGCCGCGTGGGCGAAGCGGTTGCCGAAATGGGCCTCGAACATGTCGTTATCACCAGTGTTGACCGTGACGACCTCGAAGACGGCGGCGCCATGCATTTCGTCCACACGATTAACGCCATCCGCACCGCCAGCCCCGGCACCACAATCGAGATCCTGACACCTGACTTCCTGCGCAAAACCGATTGGGAATATAAAGTCATTGACGCGCGACCGGACGTGTTCAACCACAATCTTGAAACCGTCCCGCGGCTCTATCTCTCGATCCGCCCCGGCGCGCGCTATTTCCATTCGCTGCGCCTGCTCGAGAAAGTCAAAGACCGCGACCCGAGCCAGTTCACCAAATCCGGTCTTATGGTCGGTCTGGGCGAGACGAAGGAAGAAGTGATGCAGGTGATGGACGATATGCGCTCGGCGGGTATCGACTTTCTCACCATCGGCCAATACCTCCAGCCCACCCGCAAACATGCCGCCGTGGACCGCTATGTCGAGCCGTCCGAATTTGCCCACTATGAAGAGATTGCCCGCTCCAAAGGCTTCCTCATGGTCTCCTCATCGCCGCTCACCCGCTCAAGCTATCATGCGGGCGAGGATTTTGCCCGTCTGCGCAAGGCGCGCGAGGCGAAGCTCGCCGAGGCCAAGCGGTAGGCTGCCGTGCCCACCCATCGCCAAAAACTGAATGTGCCGTACACGCCCGAACAACTATTCGAGCTCGTGTCAGACATTGCCCGCTATCCCGAATTTATAAAATGGATCAAGGCGCTGCGCGTTAGCGGTATGAAGACCGACGGTCCGCGCAGCACATGTATCGGCGAGGCGGTTGTCGGCTTCAAAGGCTTTACCGAAAGCTTCTCGACCCGCGTCGAAGCTGATGCAGACCAGCGGACCGTCGCCGTAAAACTCGTGCGCGGCCCGTTCCGCAAACTCGACAATCATTGGGCCTTCTCCACCAATGGGCAGGGCGGGGCGATCATCGAGTTCACCATTGACTACGAGTTTAGCAATCTCATCCTGCGCACCCTCGCCAGCGCCAACAAAGACACCGCCATCGACCGCATCATGAGCGCCTTCCTCGACGAAGCCAAACAGCGGTATGGTTAAGCGGAAATCTGCTGCTGCAACATGCTCAGCGCCGAGGCCAATGTTTCCATGCGGACTTGCGTGCGGCCAATGTCGCCGAACTGGCAGAGCTCGTGCAGGATCGCCTTGTTCTCGCGCGCGCAGGCGATGTGTACCGTGCCGACGGGTTTCATCCGCGTGCCGCCGCCCGGGCCAGCAATGCCCGTAATTGCAATCGAAATATTCGCGCGGCTGTTCTCGAGCGCCCCTTCGGCCATGGACCGGGCCACCGCTTCGGACACTGCGCCAAAGTCGGCCAGCATGTCGCCGGGCACATCGAGCACATCCTGCTTGGCGCGATTGGAGTAGGGGATAAAGCCGCGCTCGAATACGTCTGACGAGCCGGCCAATTCCGTAAACAGTCCCGAAAGCAGACCGCCCGTACAGCTCTCTGCCGTGGCAATCCGCAACCGTTTCTGGCGGGCATCATCTGTGACGAGGAGGGCGAGATTGATAAGATGATCTGGAAACATAGTCTTATCCCTAGTCGAGTTTCGGCAGCGGCGCCAGAACCGCGACCGCCTGTCCGGCCATGCCGTCGCGCCGGCCTTCAAAACCGAGCCCCTCGGTCGTCGTCGCTTTCACGCTCACTTGGCCAAGCTCGAGACCAAGCAGCTCTGCCGTCCGCTTGCGCATCGCCTCACGGTGCGGCTTGATCTTCGGCGCTTCGCAAATCAGCGTAATGTCCACACTCGACACCCGAAACCCTGCCTCCAGCGCCAGTTTCGCCGCATGCGCAAGGAACACGCCGGAGTCCGCGCCTTTCCATTGCGGATCGGACGGCGGAAAATGGTCGCCAATATCCCCCATCGCCACCGAGCCGAGTATCGCGTCCGTCAGCGCATGCCAGCCAATATCCGCGTCCGAATGCCCGATCAGCCCGTGGCTATGAGGAATACGCACCCCGCACAGCGTGACATGATCGCCCTCGCCAAACCTGTGGACATCATAGCCCGACCCCATACGCGGCATCATATTCGCGCCGGTCATCAGGCTGGCAATCATCTCGAAATCCTCTTCATATGTAATCTTCCCGAGCCGCGCTTCACCGGCCACAAGTTTCACCCGCCGCCCCAGCGCCTCGACCGCTTCAAGGTCATCGACATAATCCTCGGTTCCCACACCAATCGCCGCACGAATGTCGCCATATCGAAAGACTTGCGGCGTTTGCATCCGGCGCAGCGGGGTGCGATCCACCGTTTGAAATTGAGGGCCAGACACATCTTTGAGCGCATCGGGAACCATCAGTGCGGGCGCCGCCGCATCCGCTTC